>NZ_JBNNUX010000014.1:0-114134 GCF_050280145.1 Lysinibacillus sp. NPDC093688 | reverse complement strand
GCTTCGCTTTCGCACAGATAAAACATTTGTTGCTGACGCTTCGCTTTCGCACAGATAAAACATTTGTTGCTGACGCTTCGCTTTCGCGCAGAGCAGAGCTTCCTGGGGGCGTCCGATGAGCTGCTTGGGCCAAAAGGATGTTGGTCACGAAGGCGTTATCACAGGACGTGATGCTTTTAGCCTCCGTTCCTCTATTGCTAATCCCCAAGGAGTCGCCCAGCCTCCACTCCAATCAACTTATTTACATAGTAGACGTTTTAACAAAAGTCATCCACGACCTTTGGTGATGAACTATCAAGAAGCAATCAATCAGAGGTTAAAAAATCCCCATTCACTTCAAAAGTGAATGGGGATTGGGGATATTTATTTTTACTTCGATTTCATAAACAAGATCGTTTTTTGACGAAACATTAAAATTAAACATAAAATCTTCATGTGAACTATTCTATTACATATACAATGCTGCAAGGAATATACCTAATGTCTCTTCATAGATGTCCTCGAACTGGCTAAGTGGAAGCGGATTTGTACCACTACCCAACTCAACGGTAAAGCCAGGTCTACGCCAATCCTGGATAAACCAATCCTTATAGCCCGCATAACTGCCTGCTGAATTGATAGGCTCGTAGCCACTAACCCGGCTAAACTCATTAACAAGGATTTCTGACTCTGGTGGTTCGAGATTTTCAAAACCCCAATAAATAACTCTACCTTGTGTATGAAACGCAAGAACTCTGGCAAAATCGCGCTTCTTTGTTAAATCAGCCATAGCAATGGCCTCGGGCTCAGACAAAGGTTGTGGGCCTCCAAAATCTCTTGGTCCAGGTGTTTTTGGATTTCGTGCGTTTTCGAGCTCCCATTTTGCAGGAAACTGATCGTTCAAATCGACACCATGTATATTTGCCTTCCAACCAGAGAAATCGGTGCTGCCGTTATTCAAAGTAATAAGCTGATTTCTTAATGCTTCGTCATTAGGTGGTCCTTGTAATACTAAATCAACACCATCGGGATTGACCATCGGAACGATTGAAAGAATTGTTTGCTGGTACAGTGGGAGTAGGGATAAACCGCGAATTGTATTTTGATTGGTGAGAGATAGTAGGTAGTCGTTTATAAAAGTTAAAATAATCGGAGTTGTTATCCACTCATTTGCATGAAAGGAGCCGTTATAATGGACACGTTTAGCTCCGTTCCCGATTAGAAGCTCTGGAATTTCATGCTGTAAAACAGAATGTCCAATGGTAGAGCTTTGTAGAAACGGGTAAGCATCGAGTAGTTTTTTGATATCGTTTATCATGGTCGTGTAAGTATAATTTTGTTTACCATTGATGAGCCTCCATGTGATTCGTTGGGGAATGCGAATGGTCTGGTCAATTTGTAATTGATTTGGATTTAAACCAGGGTTGACAAGCAAAATGGCGACTAATGGGAGATTTCTGCTTTGAGCTATTTGCCAAAAAGTATCTCCTTGTTTTATTTGATAATTGACTGTAATAAACCCCGGAATTCGAATGCGTTGTCCAACCCTTAAAAATTGAGGTTTAATAGTTCGATTCGAATCTATAATTAGTTGAAGAGGTATTTTAAACACTTCACTAAAATGCCAAAGAGAATCCCCTGGTCTTACGAAAATGTCCACGATTGTTCTCTCCTTACTATCAATTATGCCTCGGCAAAAAGGCCAATATCATATATATATGAAAAGAATATGGGACTTATTAACTTTTAATGGCTCATCACCAAAACGTGTGGTTGATTTCCGTTCCGACTGGGCGCTTTCCTGGGGGCGTCCGATTAGCCGCTTCGCTTCGCTGCAGGGTCTCGGGCCAACAGATGTTTTTTGCGCGAAAGCGAAGCGGCAGCAGCACCGATGTTGGTCACGAAGGCGTTATCACAGGATGTGATGTTTTTAGCCTTCGTTCCCCTTGCGCTGATCCCCGAGGAGTCGCCCAGTCTCCACTCCAATCAACTTATTTACATAGTAGACGTTTTAACAAAGTCAGCCACAACTTTTGATGTGAACTTTGTTAAGTATTCCTCGCAAAGAGGTTATTCTCTTAACCTAAGAGGAAGAAACTGTATCACTTTTTGATGTACAATAATACTAGATAATAGAGTTTATGTCAGGTAAAGGTAGGGAAGCAAATGTTAAATAAATTAAAGATAGGTATACGAACTAAAATTACGTTAGGCTATATTGTTATCATACTTTGTTTACTTGCATCAGTGATCATCTTATATCAACAAATTTCCTCTCTACAAAACGAAAGAAATTATATTATCAAGAAAGACTCAAATATACAAGCTCTAACCAATCGCATTGAAAAGTCCTTTTTAGATATGGAATTGGGCCAGAGGGGCTTTGTTATTACAGGTGAATCAAGTTATTTAGAGCTTTATAACGAAACCAGTGAAAGTTGGAAATCCGATTTTAATGAACTATATAAGCTTTTAGAAAAAAATCCAACACAACAAGAGAAGTTAAATGAGATAAAGACGACGATAGAGCATTGGATTACAACATCAGGCGAACCTTCTATTACATTAAAAAAAGAAAACAATACTGAAGCGTTATGGAAACTCTATAAAGTAGATATAGGCCGTAAAAACATGGAAACAGTACGTGATCAGTTTGAATCACTCCGTTCAGAGGTAATTGCATCAATGCAAGCCCGAGTAAATGACCTGGACAAGGGGAATAGTATTGTAACACTTACACTGCTTGCCATACTTGTATTTACCTCAGTTGTTGCAATTGTCATTGCAAGTGGTATTTCTCGTTCAATCGTAAAGACGTTAACTGAGGTTACACGAACGATCCGAGAAATCGCTGCTTCCAAGAGCAGCCAAAAAGGAAGAATACATGTTAGAACGAATGATGAAATCAATGCTCTTGCAACTGCTACAAATGAGTTGTTGGATGCGCTTGAAAGAAGAGAATGGCTACAGTTGAATATCGCGGAAATTGTCACAAAATATCAAGGTGTTTCTGCCATAACCAAATTAGCTGACATCTTCCTTTCAGAAATAGCGCAAAAAACGCAGTCTTCCCTTGGCGCATTATATGTCCGTGAAACTACTGATAATCGTATACAGTTTGTAAAAAAAGCTGCTTTTGCGGACGCAACGGATAACGTTGGAATTGAGAGCTTTAAACTGGGACAAGGCTTAATTGGACAATGTGCTTTAGAAAAAAAGGTTTTAATTTATAACGATATTCCAGAAGATTTCCGTTTAATAGGCACTGGTTTAGGGAAAGTACCGCCAAAAGGTATTTTTATCGTCCCTATAATATTTGAAAATGACGTAATCGCTGTTGTTGAATTAGCTACAATAACTAGCTTTAATAAGCTGCAGCAGGAATTAGTGAAGCAAGTTATCGATACTTTTGGATTAACGATCAATAGTGTCCTAGGGCGTATGGAAATTGTCCGTTTATTGAATGAGTCAAGAGCTATGACAGAGGAATTACAGGCACAATCTGAAGAGCTTCAGACACAATCAAAAGAATTACAGATGCAAACAGAGGAACTGACAATGATTAATGACCAATTGGAAGAAAGAACAAAAGAGGCAGAGTTAAAGTCGAGAGAATTAGAACAAGCTAAAAAAGAATTAGAGGAAAGTGCGGAACAGCTGTTACTAAATTCAAATTATAAATCTGAGTTTTTAGCCAATATGTCACATGAATTACGAACGCCACTGAATAGCATTTTAATTTTATCTGAAATGTTAGCTGAAAATGGCCAAAATACTTTATCAGAAGAGGAAGCTGAATTTGCAAAGGTTATCCATTCTTCAGGTGGAGATCTGCTGGCATTAATTAACGATATTTTAGATTTATCAAAAGTTGAGGCAGGCAAGTTGGATATTAGTTTTGATGAAATGAATATGAGTGAGGTTCCTGTACAAATGGAGCAAATTTTTGCGCCTGTAGCAACGAAGAAAAATCTACAATTCTATATTTCGAAAGACGAAAATGTAGTCGATATTTTCTATACTGATGAACAAAGATTCCAGCAAATATTGAAAAATTTATTATCAAATGCCTTTAAATTTACAAAGCGTGGCTCAGTTCATCTTGACATTAAACAGCTTAGTGAAGAACAGGTAACAAATAAAATGCAGGATGTGAGTGCTGACTGGTTAGAAATCACAGTTTCCGATACAGGTATAGGGATTCCGAAGGACAAGCATCAGCTTATTTTTGAATCATTCCAACAGGCTGATGGGGCAACAGTACGTAAATACGGTGGAACAGGTCTTGGCTTGTCCATTTGTAAAGAGCTTGCGAGATTGCTTGGCGGCTGGATTTCTTTACAAAGTAGTGAAGGGCAAGGTAGTACATTCACACTAATAATCCCAAGCTTGCCAAATGGCATCGAAGAGCAAAAACGTCTAGAACTTGCTATTCATGAGGTAGGGGCTGCTAATGAATTAGAAGAGCTAATGGAAGTGCTATCGGAGAATCAGGATTTCTCTCAACAAGAGGTAGAAGTTTTTCAAGGGAAAAATATTTTAATTGTAGACGATGATTACCGTAATATATATGCATTAAAAAATGCACTCGAAAAACGAGGTATGAATATTTTAGTTGCCAAAGATGGGGTAGAGTGTTTAGAGGTTATGCAAGCTAATGATGAAATTGACCTTATTCTGATGGATATTATGATGCCAAATTTAGATGGCTATGAAACGATGTCGATTATACGCAAACAAATGAAGATTACAGATTTACCGATTATTGCTTTAACAGCGAAGGCTATGAAAAATGATCGAGATAAAACATTAGAGGCTGGTGCTTCAGATTATATAAGTAAGCCATTAAATTTAGATCAATTAGTATCCGTTTTAAGAGTATGGCTAGTTTAAGGGAGTTAATAAGATGGACCCATTGCCTTTGCAGCAAAAAATGCATACAGATTTAGAAATTGATTTATTACTTGATGCCATTTATCGTTTATCAGGATTTGATTTTCGACAATATAATCGATCTTCTATATCGCGAAGGATATATAGTAGGATGAGGATGAGTAATATTCCAACCATTTCTCGTGTACTTGAAAAAGTAATACACGAAAATGAGTTTTTAGAGCAACTATTGAATGATTTTTCTATAAATGTTACTGAAATGTTCCGTAACCCTAGTTTTTTTAAGGCTTTTCGCCAAGAGGTTGTACCGTATCTAAGAAATTACCCTGAAATTCGGATATGGCATGCAGGATGTTCCACAGGTGAGGAAGTATACTCCATGGCTATTTTGCTACAGGAAGAAGGGTTAATGGATCAAGCAGTTATTTACGCTACGGATATGAACGAACAAGTATTGGAACAGGCAAAAAAAGGAGCATTCCCGATTAACAAAATGCAGGCATATACGAAAAACTATATGCTTGCAGGCGGCAGCCATGCTTTTTCCGAATACTACAGAACAGATTATCAATATGCTTATTTCCATCCGTCGCTGTTAAAAAACATTATATTTGCACAGCATAATTTAGTAACAGATCAATCGTTTAATGAATTTCATGTCATTATGTGCCGAAATGTATTAATTTATTTTTCACCTGAGTTACAAAAGCAGGTTCATCATTTGTTTTCCGAAAGCCTAAGTGATCATGGATTTTTATGCTTAGGAGATCAAGAGGCACTACGATTTGAAGATATTATTTCGAAATATAAAGAAATCATAGGCAATGAAAAAATATTTCAGAAGATCAAGTAAGAAAAAAACGGGCTGTTTCCTAAGTTTCTCCACAGTAGAGACTTAGGCAACAGCCACTTTTTATGTAGTTTAATGTGCCTGTATCATTAGTACACACATATCATCTGGTTGATTCCCTTGTTTCTCCTTAGGCAGTAAATGGTCAATCAGACGTCGAGAATGATCCCATTTCGTAGATATTAACGTTTGTATATGCTTCTCGGATTCCATTTCACATGGTCCCATTGCCTCCAGCACACCGTCCGTATATAAAATAATTTGCACGTCCTCATTGTATTGAATGAATTGCTTTTGCACGTCAATCTCATCAAAAAAGCCGACTGCACAGCTTCCACGATTTAAATGTACGAGCGTTTTTTCATCAACTAGAGCATAGCCAGAAGGATGACCAGCGTTCACATATTCAATGGTTTTTTGTTCTGTATCTATCACTAAATAAATAGCTGTGAAATAAAAAAGATTGTCGTCTTTACCATTTCGCAAAAGGGTCATGTAACGGTTTAACTCTTTTATCACTAATTCGGGATCTTCTAATTGTTTAACAGCTTCTCTTAGGACAGAGGAGATAAACATACAAACAAGCGCTGCAGAGATACCATGTCCCATCATATCAAGCAAAATGCAGGCGTATCGGTGATCATTTATTTTATGCCAATAATACATATCCCCTGCTAAATTAGAAGAAGGAAGATAAGAGACCTCTATTTGAATATTCGTCTCGTTTAAAGGAGTGCTCAAAAGGCTTCTTTGTACATGTGTTGCTAAATCTAATTCGTATTGTATTTTCTTTTCTTGCTGAGTATGCCAATCTAATTCTGCTTTCAATCGTAAAGCAACCCGAATTCTAGCAAGAAGCTCGGTTTTATTAATCGGCTTCGTAATATAATCTACTCCACCGATATCAAGTGCTTCCGCAAGCGTGTTTTTATCTTCTAGAGCGGTGACAAAGATAATTTGAATATCTTTTAATCGTTCATCTTGCTTAATACGTTTGCAAGCTTCAATACCGTCTACTTCAGGCATCATAATATCTAATAAAATTAAATCCACTGAATTTCCTGTTGGATTTGGTGCATCTAACTGTAAATAATCAAAAAGCTCATAGGCAGATGTTAGAGAAACACAGTTATCATAACCTGCATTTTTTAATATTTTTTCAATTACAAATAGATTGACTTGATTGTCATCTACAAGAAGAATGGTCATAATTATTTCCCCTTATTCTGTCTGAATTAGTGCAGATTATTTATGAATGTATTTAATAACTCTCAACTTTATTATACAAAACATTAGAGAATAACGGTATTTTGATCGATGGAGGGAGTTTTTAAATAAGTGTAGGGCCAACAAGAAAAAGTCAGCCCCAAAATGTATTTTATTTTAAAATTCTAGCCTTTTTAAAGCCACTATAAATATCAAATGCATTTGCTATGATGGCGATAGCAATGCTGACGAATAATATTCGATCTATAGCAAACAAAATCTTAGCAGAGGTCGTTTCCGTAATCGCAGCGATATAAGGTATAGCGGGACTGTGTATGAGATCAGGGTGAATAGCCATGAGAATAAAAACAATAATTCCTGTACATTGAAGAAGAGCATTAGCTACGGCAATTAACATTGTCCATTGGCCAGCCTTCAATTTCCATAATGTTAACGCTACACTTAAAACGATACAAATTAAAATAATCGGTGCAAAGGAGAGTAAGACATCCTGATTGAATATAGGCATAACAAATTTAAAGCCAACTTTATTGTGAGAAGTATAGATTCCTATAAGGTGATGAGCATTGAAATAGACAAAGGAAAAGATAGCAATACCTAAGAAACTAAAAATATTATCATGAAGTGAAATCGTTTTTTCCTTAGGAATTATTTTAACTTTAGCTAAATCATCAGGTGTCCATTCTGGATGGTCCTTTATAAGGGGTATTCGAATATTATTTCCTCCGGATCGTTCTATGACAATGAAAGTAACTGTAATCCAGAATAGTACGTAGATGATTACGGAAATAATATGAGCGATAGTTATAGAAATAGTATTAATAATAGCAGACAGAAGAGCACCACCTTCTCCACTATAAAGCACAATACTTTCTATCATCTGTACAATAACTGTAATAATTATTGCCCAAGGAATAACTAATTTTATTGTTCTAATATAAGTATCAAACACTTTTGGACCGATTAATAATCGTGGTGTGTTTTGATAGCTTGCTGCAACTTCTACAGGACTTCCTAGATTTTTAAGCACTTCCTTTATATCTGATTCTGAATAATCTTCAGGTAACATATTTTCAATAGTAGATTTTAACTCTAGACTGGTTTCATCACGTTTATCTTTGTGAATCCTTTTAGTTACTTCATGAATATATGCATCAATCAGATTCATTCTTTCCGTCTCCCTTCAATAATTCATGCTGTCCAAAGTCCATAGCTGTACATTCCTTTTCGAGCTGAGCTATATGCACCCAACCCATCATATTTCTGAGCTTTACATTTGGCTGTATCTCAACTTCTTGTAATCACATCCTAATGCCAGAATCGACGAGGCAATGAGAATAGTGTACGCAGTTCATTAGTATTCCGACTTGCTCGAGACGTTGAATAAGGGGATAGTTACTAACCGGTTTATGTAGTTGGCTTAAAACAACAAGCACTAATGTTTCACTTTGGACTCTTAATGTAGTCATCAGACAGTATTATTTGCACGTGGTAATATATGTTATTATCGAGAGCTGAATTTAATGTAAAAAAAAATGATGAAAGAGCGTGCCTTATAATTAAAATAGTGTAGGATGGGGATGCATATGAGGTTCGTTGAAGAATTATTGAAGGAAGAAGATTTTACATCAGGAAGGGTAGTTTACAGCCAACAAAATGCGACTCCATGATTTTGAAATGAACCTTCATTCCAATGAGAGGAGTCGACCTAATTTGTAGTTGATTTCCTTCGTGAAAAAGAAATGCTGCCAACGAATAAATGGCTCATTTTTCTAAGGTTCAGATGTTTTGCTTACTGTAATAAAGCTATTGTTCTTTTTTCATAATGAGTGATGAGCTTACAGGTCGTTCCAATGGCGTAATGTTAATAATAAAATAGCTAATAATTAATATTAAAATAATAAGTGAATAAATTAAGGTATTAATGGGATGGTCATGCTCTACGATAATTAATCGAATCATGGCCGTAATCCCTATATATATAAAGTACCTTAGTGGAAAATGATAATTCTCTTTAAAATATTTAATAATCATCGTGATAAATTCAAAATACAAAAAGAAAATAAGAATGTTAGCGAGGAAAAGCTTATAGTCTCCGCCATCGTTGTTGAATAATAAAATTTTAAGGAATTGAATGAGTTCTTTGCAAAGTAGGAAGGATAAAATGAGCGCTAAAAGTACAAGGCAAACATTTAGAAACAATTGTAAAGATTTCGGTACAGCCTTTATTAATTGTAAGTAAGTCGAGTTCTTTTGGTTCACAGAATTCCTCCAATCTTGTAAAACGTCCTAAGTGAATATGAAAAACTAAATAGAGAATACATAATCATATGGTTGAGTGTCATCATTTTATGATTTGAATATAACATTTTATCGTAAATGTAGATGCGCTAATTTGTAAAGTTTTGGTATATATTGAATCGTCACCAAAAGCAAACGTATGTTATGTATATAGGTTGATTGGAGTGGAGGCTGGGAGACTCCTTGGGGATCAGCGATAGAGGAACGAAGGCTAAAATCATCACATCCTGTGATAACGCCTTCGTGACCAACATCGTGTTGGCCCGAGACCCTGCAGCGAAGCGGCTCATCGGACGCCCCCAGGAAAGCGCCCAGTCGGAACGGAAATCAACCACACGCTATGGTAATGAGCCGATATATTCATGAAAGAAAGTTTTTAAAATAATTTAGCTGTATGCTAAAATAGATGTGCATGAATATAAAATTTAAAAGGGGTTTTTAAAATGGCTAAAGCAGCAAAAGCAGGAAAAATTACACCAGAGCGTTTAGAAGAAGCATTAAACGTACGTGACCGTCTTACTATCGAGTTACTAGTACAAGTACTTGATGAAAAGCTTGTAATTGAACGTCCAGTATTACGTGAGCGTGTAGCAAACCTTGTAGACCTTTCTGATTACGATGCAGAATTAAAAGAAACGATCCACGCTGTTATTAACAAACTATAATTTTAAGGAAAATGCTACACGTAATCGGTAGCATTTTTTCTTTTGCTGAAAAGGTGCGTTTTCAATAAAAGAATTGGTCAGTCAAGAGCCGAGAACGTTCGGGTAGCTAGAAGAAGTGATCAGGTAAGAGCCAACCCTGCTCGGGTAACCCGAAGAACAAAACGGCTGAGAGGCTAACTGCATAATTGCTCAACACAGCCCTATATAAAGCTCCTACAGAATAGAAAAACGCAATCCAAAGAAAAACCCAAACAAGAATTTGTGCCATTCTTGTTTGGGTTCCCTTTGTTGTTAGTATACTTTATCTCCATTAAAAATAGAGTTTTTCACAATTACATAATCTACATTTCGAATGGCATCTAGTTTATTGCCACCTGCATAGGAAATAGATGATTGAAGATCTTGCTGCATTTCAATTAAAGTATCTTTGATGCTGCCTTTATGTTCAACAAACATCTTTTTACCTTCAACATTTTTACGTTCGCCTTTTTGGAATTCAGAAGCAGATCCGAAGTATTCCTTCACAGTTTTACCGTCGATTTCGATTGTTTCACCAGGTGACTCTTCATGACCTGCAAATAATGATCCAACCATCACCATTGAAGCACCAAAGCGAACCGATTTTGCAATATCACCATGTGTACGAATACCACCATCAGCGATAATTGGCTTCGTTGCAGCTTTTGCACACCAGCGTAGTGCAGCTAGCTGCCAGCCACCTGTACCAAAACCAGTTTTGATTTTAGTAATACATACTTTACCTGGTCCAATACCAACTTTTGTTGCATCTGCACCAGCGTTTTCAAGTTCACGCACTGCTTCAGGTGTGCCCACATTACCAGCAATCACAAAGCTAGTTGGTAGATGTTTTTTAATATGCTGAATCATACGAATGACAGCATTTGAATGACCATGTGCAATATCGATTGTCATAAAATCAGGCACTAAATTAGCTGCTGCTAATTCTTCTATAAAAGAATATTCCTCATCTTTTACACCAACACTAATTGATGCGATTAATCCACGAGCTTGCATATTTTTGATGAAATCGATACGTGTCTCTGGATTAAAACGGTGCATGATATAAAAGTAACCGTTTTCAGCAAGCTTCACAGCAAGACTTTCGTCGATAATTGTTTGCATGTTTGCTGGTACAACAGGAAGTTTGAATGTATGACCGCCTAAAGTAACAGAAGTATCACATTCTGAGCGACTTTCTACAATACATTTTGCGGGAATTAGTTGAATATCCTCATAGTCAAATACGTTATCCATTATAAACACTCCTAAAATACGAATATTTTTTAAGTTTTAATTTAAATCGTTCGTCATTTGGTAATTTACATTATTTTCGAGCAAATGTCAAAGCTTTTATCTAAATTAATAAAAAATTGGCAGGAAAGAACAGGAATTACGCGGAATATAAAGATATATCCTTTTTTCTTTAGAATGGGAAGGAGGTTTAAGTTTATCTTTTTTCAAAAGAAGAAAAGCAATTTTTTGATTGGTTCATCTAAGATTTGTATTATTATTTGTTAAGCATGTAAAATAGAATTGTTTCGAAAATGACAAAGGGAGTGTTGGAAATGGCAGTAGAGGTTTATTTAATTTTTAATGGAAATTGTCGAGAGGCTGTATCTTTTTACGAGAAAGCTTTTAATACGAGCAAGCCTGAAATTATGACATTTGGAGATTCACCACAGAATCCAAGTTATCCATTACCAGAGGAAGCAAAAGATCTTGTCATGCATACGCGACTTTCGATTTTTGGTAGCACTGTAATGTTCTCAGATACATTTCCAGGACACCCATTCACAATTGGAAACAATGTAACGTTAGCCGTTGTCTCAGACGATGAGGCTCAGATGCGAAAAGCTTTTGATGGCCTTAAAGATGGTGGCGAGGTTAAGATGGAGCTACAAGAAACGTTTTGGAGTAAATGTTATGGCTCCCTTACTGATAAATTTGGTGTTGAATGGCAATTTAGTCATGAGGAAAATAAATAAAATCACTATTAAAAAGCACGATGTTTTTGGAAAGTCTCCATTAACATCGTGCTTTTCTTTTTAGTATTTAAAACGATTCACATAGCTTTGTAATTCATCAGCCATATCGAGAAGCGCTTTTGAGGCTACAGCCATTTCCTGCATTGAAGACAACGTTTGTTCAGTAGAAGCGGCAACTTCCTCTGACGCTGCTGCATTTAATTTAGCATGATCTGTTAGTTCTATAGCTGTTGCAGAAACTTCTTCGACTACTGCTGACATCTCCTGAGCAGATGCAGATATATCCTCCATTTTCGGAGCAATTTCGTGTAGACGCTTAATGATACTTGCGAATTTTTTACTTGTATCTTCTGTTAGCTGTAAACCATCCTGGACATCCGCTGAAGTCTTCATCATTGTTTGAACAGACTTAGCCGTATCTTGCTGAATGCCAGTAATTAGTGCAGAAATCTGCTCTGCTGATTGATGGGATTGCTCTGCTAACTTTCGCACTTCATCGGCGACTACCGCAAAGCCTTTCCCGTGTTCTCCAGCTCGCGCTGCCTCAATTGCAGCATTAAGGGCAAGCAGATTTGTTTGCTCTGAAATAGCGCTAATAATTTCTAAAATAGAACCAATTTCTTTTGTTCGATCATAGAGTGATTTAATCATCGTATCCGATTGTGTCACAGATTCATGAATCGAGACCATTTGATTAACAGTTTGTTCTACTGCTTGTCCGCCTTCATCGGCCAACTTTATAGCACGGCTCGATAAATCTGAAACCTGCATAGAGCTATCAGCGATCTCGACGACTCCTTTTGCGATTTCCTCAATAGAAGCAGCATTTTGGTCAATACTAGTTGTTTGTTTTTCTGTACTGATAGCAACCTGCTGCATAGCTTCAGTAACTTGCTCAGAAGCAGCTATATTTTGTTCGGCATTCGCAGATAAGCTATGCGCTGAAGTTTGTACATGTTGGGAGCTTTGATCAACGTTACGAATAAGTTTTTTTAAGTTAACCTTCATGGCGATAAAGGCTTCCCCAAGCTGTCCAATCTCGTCTTTCGAATGAATGTCAATAAAAGCTGTTAAATCGCCCTCGCTAATTTTGATAGCGCTTTGTTTAAGTCGATTGATCGAATTAACGATAGATTTTATCATGAAAAGCATAAAAATAATGCCAACAATAATAGAAATAGCGATAATTATTAAGTTGATATTAAAGGTCGAAGCAGCAGCATTTGCAGCCTCTGCTGTAAACATGGTACCAACGACTTTCCAGCCTGTTAGCTTATTTGTAACAAATTGAAGTTGACGATCTTTTTCTATAACAGTACCACTATCTTGTTCATAGATTTTAGTAATATAGCTTTCTGTTGCTTCAGCACCACTTTCTTTATTTGGTTCGGCAATATAAATTTTATTACTATCTAAAAGTGAAGCAAAGCCAGTTTCTCCAATGCGTATATCATTCGTGATGGTACTTAATCTAGATATATTGACATCTAGCCCTATTACCCCTGAGCCGTCTGGTAAAGCCTGAGTAATCGTAAGAACGATATCACCTGTAGTCTGTGTAACGTAGGGGGCCGTAATAGATACTTGGTTTTTGTCAGCTTGCATATACCAAGGTCTTTTACGAGGATCAAACCCACTAGGGTATTTTTGAGCAGGCTCATCCAGTAGTCTCCCATCAGCGGTTCCGATATAAATTAGCTCCACCTCTGGATGCATGTTCATGTATTCGTGGAAAAGAGATTTAAGTTCTGTAATTTTACCTTCTTGTAAATAAGATTGATTAAGCTTGTTTGAAAAATATTGAACGTCTTTCACTTTTGGCTCAATCGTGTTAGTAATATTCGTATTAAGCATGCGCACACTTTCGGTTGCACTTGCTTGTTGCTCTTTTGAAATTTGCTTTTCAGCACTTTGGTAAGACACAATTCCAATTAACAGTGTTGGGATGAGAAGTATTGCTAAAAACGAAAAAATGAGCTTTTTCCTTAAACTTAGTTGTTTCACTTGAATTATCCTCACTATGATATTAGTATTTTAAACTTTGTTTTAACACCGAATATTGAGTATGTAATAATGCCTTAGTGATCGATCTCCTGTTGTTGCAGTTGTGGCTGTCGCTTTGCTTTCGCACAGACAAACATGTTGTGGCTGTCGCTTCGCTTTCGCACAAAAAACATCTATTGCTCTAAGAGGCTCATCGGATAATCGACCCTGTTTTATGGTGATAGTTTTATACCTTTACCTTTCTATGTAAACAATAGACGGCTAGGCTCATTTTACCAAAAATAAATTAAAAGTTAAGTACTTTGTAATAACTGTTCACTATATAGTAGATATCATCAATTAATACTTTGAAATTCTCCTAAAAACGATAACCGCTAGATGACATATAAAGCTACTTTTTGATGTATACTAATGCTCAAAAGAGGAGGGAATTGTTTCATGATTCGACAAATTGGACAAGTAATGTTGTATGTAAATGATCAAGATACTGCCGTGAAGTTTTGGACAGAAAAAGTTGGATTTGTTGTAGTTGCTGACCAAGAAGAGGGAGGAGTACGTTGGATTGAAATTGCTCCTACTAAAGAAGCTCAAACTACCTTTGTTCTACACAATAAAGAAATCATTGCAAAAATGCAGCCTGACTTAAATTTAGGGACACCTTCTATTATGTTTTATGCTGATCATATAGAAGATCTATATCAAGATTTTCAAGCAAAGGGCGTTAAAGTAGGAGATTTAGTAATGATGCCAATGGGCAGGGTTTTTAATTTTGCTGATCACGAAAATAATTATTTTGCATTAGTAGAAAAATAAACCTTAAACCTTATCTGACTTAGAAAGAGTAAGTTTGAATCTGTCCAATTTTGATTGCGGAAATCGGACAGATTTTTGCTTTTTTCCCTATATAAGTACATGGTAACTTATTTTAAATCTTCTCCAAAAATCCCTACAGTTTGACGGTCAACGCTAAATTCATTGCCATCCCATTTCAAAATATTTTCTACATAACCTAATCCATCGGCATGAAATCTGCCTGCTATAGCCTGATACGCTAAAATTTCATAGATGCCATCACGTTCATAGTCCACTGGATACAATCCGCTGATTGGATCAACCCATCCTTGAATAGGCTGCTTTAGTGTACCGTCTTGATTATAAATTTCTGCTAAATAATCCGGACCTTTGTATTGTAAATCGATGATATATTGTTTTTTTGGATTCATGCTACGCACGGCTACTTTATATTGATTTTGATAATTAACAGTGTACTTTAGTTTATTATTAAACGTTTCTGCATCAAAAATTGAGCGTATTTTCCCGTTTACGGAGGCAAACATTTCGCCGTTGATAATACCACCACTACCCCCTGTGTCAGAAATAGCTAAAATATCTTCTAGATGATTCCCGGTAAAGTCACCTAAAAATATAGTTGGGTTGTAGCCGACGCTTTGTTTTAGCATTATTTTTTCGAATTGATGTGTCTGTCCGTAAAAAATCACAAGCGTTAGGTTTTTCCACAAAGGACTATCTGGCGTTTTATTCCCCATCAAAAGAACAGTTTCAAGTAAGCCATCTCCATTAATATCCCCAAATTTCGTCTGGATAACCTGAGGGGTCATAGGCGAAATAGGCATATTATTTAAGGGTGGATTCATATTATTAGTCATACATGCACCTCTTTCTATAGTGTTAGCATATGTTGTAAACATGGCTTGGTGAAAAAAAGAAGACGTGTTCGTAATGGGTATAAAACTTATAAAAAAACTTATAATTAACCCATTGACATTTTTAAATGCGAAAAGTATCATAAGTGTCAACGAATCAGAAAATTCAGTACCACCCATTCTCTTGCTACAAAACGTAGTTAGAGATTTTTTACAACATTAATTCTTAGTAAGTATATATGTTTTATACATTTTGGGAAGAAGGAGATTTTCTTGAAGAATTTATTTGTTAAAACAAAGCAACAACAGTATTGGCTCGATCAGCTAGCATCTATTTCAGAGTCAATCAAGGCTGAAGCTAAAGAAGTAGATGAACAATCTCGTTTTCCATTCGAAGCACATAAACTACTTCTGCAAATTGGTTATCCAAAACTAACTTTACCGAAAGAATATGGCGGTGAAGGATTAGCAGTCTATGATATGGTACTCGTTCAAGAAACGTTAGCAAGCTACGACGAGAATGCTTCACTCTCACTAGGATGGACATTAGGTGTTGTAGGTGAACTATATGAGAAAAAGCTATGGACAGACGATTTACTAAGTTCATTTGCTCAGGAAATAAAGAACGGTGCAATTATAAATAGGGCTGCGAGTGAAGCGGCAACAGGTAGTCCAACACGTGGAGGGCGACCTGGAACAAATGCTATTTCAAAAGAGGCAGGTTGGTTCTTAAATGGACGTAAAATCTTTACGACAGCCTCCCCGGTACTAGATTACTTCTTAACATCAGCTTGGATTGAGGAGAAAAATCAAATTGGTTACTTCCTTATTCATAAAGATGCCCAAGGGCTTTCAATTGAAGAAAACTGGGAAATGTCTGCAATGCGAGGCACAAGCAGTCATGACCTAGTGTTAAAAAATGTAATAGTCCCTTCAAATCATTTAGTAGAGTTACCAAGTCACCCAAGTGGTGGCAAGATAAATGGTTGGATTCTACATATCCCAGCGACATACTTAGGGATTGCGCAGGCAGCTCGCGATTATGCACTGCATTTTGCAAATCATTATCAACCTAATAGTTTAAATGCTCCAATTAGTACATTACCAAATGTGCAGCAGCTTCTAGGTGATATTGAATTGAAGCTATATCAAGCGCGCTTTGTACTGTATGGGGTTGCCGAAGCTTATGATGACCCAGCTAGACGTGAGCTTTTGGCAAATGAAATGGCAGTTGCTAAGCATACGGTAACAAATTTGGCGATCGAAATCGTCGATAAGGCAATGCGTGTAGTAGGAGCTAAAAGCCTACAATTAACCAATCCATTACAGCGCTATTATCGAAATGTTCGTGCAGGGCTTCATAATCCGCCGATGGATGATATGACAATTATTAAATTAGCGAGTACCGCAATTGAACAACAAAAATCGACTGAACATCAATTACAAAACAATGGAGAATAAGGGGAAATGACATATGTTTAAACAAAAGAAAAAGATTTTCCAATTGGCAGCAATCGGGTTGGCTTCACTTGCTATTTTAACAGGCTGTAATTCAGGTGAAGCTTCAGATAAAGACTCAGAGGATGGCGGGAAAGTACGTACAGTGAAGGTTGCATTTGATCAGGCGTCTAAGCCAATTAGTTATCTAGATGATAACGGAAATCCAACCGGCTACGATGTGGAAGTCATGAAGCTAGTGGATGAACAGTTACCTGACTATAAGTTTGAATTTGTAGGCACGACTAGTGATGATTTACTAATTGGTGTTGAGCAAGGGAAATATCAAGTAGGAATAAAAAATGCCTTCTTTACGCAAGAACGTACGGAAAAGTTTATTTTCCCTAAAGAATTTTTAGGCTTAAGTAGTGCAGGTTTAGTATTACGTAAAGAGGATGAAGGTGTAAAAACATTAGCTGACTTTGCGAAAAAAGGTTATTCATTAGCACCAATTGCTGCGAATAATGCTCAATACACAATTATTGATGAATTTAATAAGGCCAACCCAGACAATCAAGTGAAATTACAGGCTGGAGATGCGTTCACTGTCGATGTTGTGCAATGGGTAAATGAAAAACGTGTCGATGGTGGTGTGATGATTGAAGGTCCATTTAAACAACAAGTTTTAGCAGAAGATGGGCCTTATCATAATTTAAAGGATGACGTAGTTTACAACGAATTTTCCGTAATTAAAACATGGCCGTTATTCAATAAAAAGGAACAAGAATTTGCGGATGCTTATGATAAAGCTATAGCAAAAATTAAAGAGCAGAAGAAAACAAATGAATTAAGCACTAAGTTTTACGGTCGAGATTTATTTGAAGTGTTAGAAACTGTGAAGCGCTAATAGGCGGTAGTTGATCAAAGGAGAGGCCTCTTGGAAGAGAAAGTGTTACTAGCTACTACCAAATAAAAGGCTGTTGAGTCAGTATACTCAGCAGTCTTTATTCATACAAAGAGAAATATTGTATCAAGTATGTTGATTAGGGAAATATGTTGGCTAATTGTTCGGTGATAAAAGGATTATTTGTTGATATTTTACCTTATATATGAGCATATATAGCTGATTGTAGTGAAGGGCTACTTGACTCCCGCGGGAAGGCGAGACAGACGAGACCCTGAGGCCAACATGATGTTGGTCACGAAGGCATTGTCACAGGACGTGACGCATTTAGTCTTCGTTCCTTCAGCGAAGGAAGCGGCTCGTCGCTCGCCCGCAGGAAGCCTTGCTCTGCGCGAAAGCGAAGCGTCAGCAACAAATGTTTTATCTGTGCGAAAGCGAAGCGTCAGCAACAAAGCAAGTAGCCCGTAACGGAAATCAGCGTCTTCTAATTAATTTTAGTGAATAAAATGGCTAATCAATACACCTGTTACTTGTACATTTATATAAAGGTTGGTGAGGAAATGGAGAAGTATTTTGATGCATCATACATTTGGAACTCAATTCCTGTATTATTGCCGTTTTTAAAAGTTACCTTCCTAGTCGCGGGATCTTCCATTGTACTAGGCACAATATTTGGCTTACTATTAGCGGCTGCTAAGTTAAGCTCAATAAAATTGCTGCGAAGATTAGCAAACTTATATACAACGATTATGCGTTGTACACCATCTATCGTCTTATTATTCCTCGTATATTATGGTGTTCCAGCGTTAGCGGAAAACTTCGGCATAAATCTCCATTCAATCGAAACAGCCATTTTCGTAGTCGTAACGTTCACATTACAGTTTGCAGCGATTATGTCAGAAGTTATTCGTTCTGCCTATTTAGCCATTGATAAAGGGCAATTCGAAGCGGCTGTTAGTGTGGGATTAACGCCATTCCAAGCCTATCGCCGTATTATTTTTCCGCAGGCACTTGTTATCGCTTTACCGAACTTTGGGAATGGAATGATTGCGTTATTACAAGAAGGAGCGCTCGCTTATACAATTGGCTTAATTGATATTGTCGGAAAGGCAAATTTAATTATTGCAAGTAACATCAATGCACATGCATTAGAAATATATATTGCTTTGGCTATTGTTTATTGGGTGCTGTCGATTATTATCGAAAAATTCTTTGCTATGCTAGAAAAGTTTTTTGGTAAGGGGAAAAAGACATTAGAGACAACGTAAGGAGGCGTAACCATGAATTATCAATTTTTAGTTGAAACATTTTTTGTTGCATTATCAGGTGTACCTATCGCACTCCTTGTGACAATTGTTGCTATGCTTGTTGCTTTACCACTAGGCTTTCTACTAGCACTAACCCGGATCAATAAAATCCCGGTGCTCCATCATTTAGCAAAGATTTATGTCTCCTTTGTCCGAGGTACACCAATAATCATTCAAATCTTTATTATTTATAGTAGTATCCCATTACTACTTAAAATTATTTTTGAAAAATATAATATTGCCTATGATATTTATAAAATCAATCCGATTTGGTACGCATTTATTGTCTTCGCATTTAGTACGACAGCAATTTTAATAGAAGTATTTCGTTCTGCTTTAAGTACGATTGATAAAGGTCAGCTAGAGGCTGCTCATGCAGTAGGCTTATCAACATTCCAAGCCTATCGCCGTATAATAATTCCGCAGGCTTTAGTAGTAGCGATGCCAAATATTTGTACGGCTACAGTCAATCTCATTAAAGCGACGTCTTTAGGCTATGCAATGTCCTTACCCGAAATCACATTAAAAGCTAAGGTAGCTGCCAATGTTGGCTACAATTACGTAGAAGCATATATTGATATTTTCATTGTGTACTTAATTTTATGTAGTACGGTTGAATACATTTTTAAACGATATGAAAAACATTTAAGTAAATTCAAAGTGGCAAAAGCCTAAGGGGTGAACGAGTATGTTAGAAATTAAAAATATCCATAAGTCATTTGGTACCAATGAAATTTTAAAGGGTGTCGATTTAGCCATTGATAAAGGAGATGTTGTTGTCATTTTAGGTCCCAGCGGCTCGGGAAAAACAACATTATTACGTTGCATTAACTTTTTAGAGAAAGCCGACCAAGGACATGCAACATTTGGCGATATCCAAGTAGATTTTCAAAATGTGAAGAAGAACGACGTACATTCCATTCGACAACGTGTAGCCTTTGTATTCCAAAACTACAATCTTTTCACGAATAAAACAGCGCTAGAAAATGTGACAGAAGGGCTTATTATAGGACGTAAAATACCAAAGGCAGAAGCAATTGAAATTGGCAAAAAGGCGCTTGATAAAGTAGGCTTATCAGAAAAATATGATGCCTATCCAAGCCAATTGTCCGGAGGTCAGCAACAACGAGTCGGTATTGCACGAGCAGTAGCGTTGAACCCTGAAATTATTTTATTTGATGAACCGACTTCTGCACTTGACCCAGAGCTGGTAGGAGAGGTCCTTCAGGTTATGAAAAACATTGCAGCGGAAGGGACAACGATGCTTGTTGTCACACATGAAATGGGCTTTGCAAAAGACGTAGCCAACCGAGTAATTTTTATGGACGGTGGTGTCGTTGTAGAAGAAGGAAGCCCTCATGATATATTTGTTAATCCGAAAGAGGAGCGCACGAAGAAATTCTTAAAACGTGTTATTCCTGAGGATTATACGTACTATATTTAAAGATAAAAAAAGAGAATCTACAAGCTTTCAATGGAAGCATGCAGATTTTCTTTTTTAACTTCTTTCAGCGGGTGTCCAAACACCCACCGAACAGAGGAACTCAGTCTAAAAACGCCACGTCCTGTGGCAATGACTGAGTGACCAACATCACGTTGGCCCAAAGCCTCCGGCGGATGTCACGGAATCGGAAAGGAGTGCTTTGTGCAAACACAAAGCCGATTCCGGACGCAATTATGCCGAGGCATAATTGATATTAAAGATCTAAAAAGTGGGTTAACTCATTAATTGAATAGATATGCAATTCGTGCATAGCTCGTGTACAAGCTGTGTAGAAATAATTACGTTCTGTTTCTCTAGAATAATTAGCTGCGGAAGCATTGTATATCAAGACAGCGTCGAATTCAATTCCTTTTGCCATGTAAGCAGGCAACAGTAAAATACCTTTTTTAAATTGATTTGTATGATGGGTAATGAGTTGAATATCTACTTGCTCTTTCAATTTATCAAAAACCATTGTACATTCTTGCTCTGTTTTACAGATGACTGCAATTGTTTCGAACTTTAGGGACAAACTGTTAATCTTTTCGACAAGCTGCGCCATTAAATCTATTTCATTCGGAACCATCGTGATGGCCGGTTCGGGGCCATTTCTATTAAAGGCTTCTACTTTGGCGTCCCCGTGTAAAATCTTTGAAGTAAGTTGAATAATTTGTTTTGTTGAGCGATAACTTTTCGTTAATATCATTTTTTCTGCTTGTTCACCATACAATTGTGGTGTCAGCAGTGAAGGGTTTTTAAAGGTATGAGGATGGATAGTTTGATGTCCATCGCCCAATATAGTCATACGTGCACGTGGGAATAATTGCTGTAATACAAATAGCTGAAATGGAGAATAGTCTTGCGCTTCATCAACTAAAACATGACGAATCATCGTATTTGTTCGTTGACCTTCTATTTTGTCCTGCAAATATAAAAATGGAGCGGCATCTTCATATGAGATAATGCGCTTTGCTAAATTAGGGAGTGTATGTTGACAGATTTCTTCCCAATGGTCGGGTAAAAAGTTCTGTAATTGCTGATGAATAATGTTGTTCATATCAAACAATTGACGATAAATGCCTAACATATGAACGAACTTTAATTGTTTCACAGATTGACGAAGTGGCTTGAACTGTTTTTTGACAATTTGGAAGGCTATTTTCTTGCGCTCTTGCTCAAAATCATCAAAGGAGTTTTCTGAAAACCGGCCTTCATGTAAAAGCTCGCTATAGGTTTTTGTATACTCTTCAATGTCTAAAAGTTCACTAGCTTCTTCTACCCATTCTTTCGCTCGTTCGGCCTTTTCGATTTTCGATAATTGTTGTAACAACCATTCTTTCACTAACTGCAGTCGATTTGGGATGGGAATTGTCGCATTGAACGAATAAAAGTACTCAGCAATTTCTTGAGCTGTAATAATTCTTTCTCCGCGAAAAACAATATTTTTAAACAGCAAACCTTCATTGGCAAGGTACTCTATATATTCGTCCATCATTTCCCGATATTTGAGGCTAGCTTTGAAAGAAATAGTAGTAAGCTTCGTTTGGTAGAGCAAGTCATCTTTCTCTGTTAAAAGTGACTCCAATTGCTCATAAGGATATTCCAATTGGAACTGTCGTCCTAAACGCTTTGTTGCATATTCGGAGAAGGTTAATTGCTGCATATTATCTTCACCTAGATCCGGTAAAACAGTATGAACATATTGATTAAAGAGCTGATTAGGTGTAATCAATAAAATTTGATCAGCAGTAATCTGGTCTCGATAATGATATAACAAATAAGCAACACGTTGGAGTGCAACAGCCGTTTTTCCACTACCCGCGACACCCTCTACGATTAAATAAGGAGTGTTGACATGTCGAATAATTTTATTTTGTTCAGCTTGAATCGTTGCTACGATGCTACGGATATGCTCGTTTGCATTTTGAGCGAGAATATCGAGTAATAAATCATCACCGATTGTTAATCCTGTATTAAACATCGATTGCAATTGACCATTCTTAATGATAAATTGCCGTTTTAAAAGCATATCACCTTGAATTTCTTCAGTGGACGCTTCATAAGTAGCTGGGCCAGGCGTGTAATCATAATACATACTTGATATAGGGGCTCGCCAATCATAAATTAATATATTTTCATTCTCTTTATCCATTAAGGTTGCTACACCGATATAAATCTTTAAAGGTTCGTTATGACCATCCTGTAAAAAATCAATGCGAGCAAAATAGGGTGATTGCAGTAAACGGTCATAAATTTTTACATCCTTGATGACACGTTGCTGAGCATGCTGGGAATCAGCTAAGAGCTCTGCCTGCTGTTTAATAGCATAATAGGTTTCGTCTATATCCTCAGGAGTATCTAAATTTACTCTGACGTCATCCCAAAAGGTTTTCTTTAATGTTAAAACATTGTCTTTAACATCCTTTTCCTTTTGTAGTAACGCCTCTTTTTTGTGACCAACTGTGTTTAAACAAAGAACAAGATACTGTTTTTCTTCTGTCCATTCATTTTGCTTTTCCAACGTCACTCACATTCCTCTCCATATAATTATTTGTATGGCTTTTTTATCGGGAAATTTATCATACAGCTAGTTTAGAAAGAAGTATAGTCTAGTAATTTTGGCAAATTTATGATACAATAAAGTTATAAAAGAAAATCAGATTTTTAATAAAAAGACTGTTCCGGAAAAGTTGGGGCAGTCTTTTTTTATATCCATATTTCTCCATTGTGAAGGATGTTGCTTTTGTGGATAGTCACCTAAATTTTGGTGTGAGATCGTGTATATAAGTTGATTGGAGTGGAGGTTAGTCGACCCCTTGGGGTTCAACGTCACAGATAAGACCCTGGAGCAAGCACCTATAGGAACGAAGGCTAAGAGTATCGTGTCCTGTGATAACGCCTTCGTGACCATCGTCGTGTTGGCCTAAGTGGCATATAGGACGCCCTCTAGGAAAGCGCTTAGTCGGAATGGAAATCAAACTCGCGTTATGGTAATTATCCCAATGTTCCTTCGTTATCATTTTAACCATCAAAAATTATTCTCCATACTTTAAAGTTAACTTGATGATTAATTTTTGATAAGTAAGAAGAATAGTCGGTGATTACTACTTGGGAAATGTGTTTTTATAAATGATGTAGACATTTGAGAGGAGGGTGAAAAATGAAGGTGATATTTACAGTTTAGGTACCTGGAAGTGGTAAGAGCGCGTTTGTTAAGGGGCTAGCAAAAAACGAAATACGCTTATTCTTTCAAGTGATGCTATACGTTAATAGTTATTTGGTGTCGCTACAAGATAGAAATCGCGAATGGCATTCTGTTTTTTGTGTGAGCGTTTGAATGTGGCTAAAGGTCAATCTGTTATTGTTGATGCGACAAATATCGAACGGGAATGTAGGGTATTCGCACTAGGTAAAATGTTCGATTGTTTGAAAGTTGGATGTTATTATTTTGATACTAGATATTTGTGGTGAGTATCAAAAATACAATAAAAAATGAGAGAAGTTCCGATGGTGATAATGGAAAAAATGAGAAGGAATATAGAATTGCCGATATTGGGGGAGGGGTTTGAAGAGGTTCATATTGTGTATGAAGCGAGCCTGTATTAAATCTCAAAAGAGCAATTTATTCCAGAGCCGACTCACCTATGAGAAGCTTTTTATAAATATATGAACGAAAACAGTCCATTATGATGATTTTCGATAAAACCGAGGGAATTTTGTGAGACAGAATCATGTTCGAACAAGTGAACGTTGGTTAAATGAATAAGCGATTCCTAATCAATTGAAATAAGTATGATGTGAAAAGGGGAGGTAAACCTACTATAAAACAAAAGGAATAAGAAAAAGTTTATTTCTTTAACATAAAATTATAAATATGAGGAAGTAAACAGTGGCAGTGTGTCTCTTTATAAAAAAAAAATGAACTCCCGAGCGAAAACGGGAGTTCATTTTGTAGTTCTTTATTTTGTATAGTTATCGAAATAACCTTGAATATAAATCATTGGTGTTCCTTTGTCACCTGAACCAGAAGTTAGGTCAGAAAGTGAGCCAATTAGGTCTGTTAAGCGACGAGGCGTTGTACCTTGAGCGGCCATTTGCCCAGTTAAATCTTCATCTTTGTTTTGGATATACTCAGAAATTGCTGCTTTTAATTCTTCGCCGCGAAGCTCTGCAAAATCGTTATCTGCTAAGTATTTTAGTTTTACTTCGTTTGGTGTGCCATCTAATCCAACTGTGAAAGCTGGAGAAACAACCGGGTCAGCTAACTCCCAAATTTTGCCCACAGGATCTTTAAACGCACCATCACCGTAAACCATTACTTCAACTGTTTTACCAGTAGCTTCTTTAATCTTTGCTTGGATGCCGTCAACGATTGGTTGGCAAGTATGTGGGAATAATTTTACGCTATCTTCAGTAGCTTTATTTGAACCAAGTAGACCATACTCTGCATTAAAACCAGAGTCGTTATTAGGTGTAGATAAAATATTATCAAGGCTGTATACTTTTTCAGCACCATTTGAAGTTAGAATACGTTTTGTACGTAAGCGTGTATGAATATCACAAGTTAAAACGCTCTTCGTAAAATCTAAAATTGTTTTTGGGTTATTTGAAAAGATAACTTCACAAGACGCGCCTTCAGCTTCGATTAGTTCTTTATAATATTCAATATAATCTACGCCTGTAAATGTATGTTTTTTATAGCCGAAATGCTCACGGAATTCCACCTCAGTTAAAGTATCTGTCCAAGGATTAATCCCTTTTACATCTAGCTCATCGATATCAACTAGGTGATTACCAACTTCATCAGATGGATAGCTAAGCATAAGAACAACTTTTTTTACGCCTTTTGCAATACCGCGTAAGCAGTTAGCGAAACGATTACGGCTTAGGATTGGGAAAATAACACCAACAGTATCGTCACCAAATTTAGCAGCTACGTCAGCTGCGATATCATCGATGGATGCATAGTTACCTTGTGCACGCGCTACGACAGATTCTGTTACTGTGACGATGTCACGATCTTCAATTGAATAGCCTTCAGTCTTTGCTGCGTTTAATACCGTATCAACAACAATTTGCTCAATATTATCGCCTTCGTTAATAATCGGACCACGAAGACCTCTTACTACTGTACCAACTACACGTTCCAAAATAATCTCTCCTTATTAATAGATAAATGTATGATTAATAGTTATGCCTCATTGTAGCTGTCGCTTTGCTTTCGCTACAGAAAACATTTGCCGCTGTCGCTACGCTTTCGCGCAGATAAACAATGCGTCTGGAATCGGCTGTGGGTTTCACAAAGAACTCCTTACCGATTCCTTTTTGCTAACTGAAAAAAGTTAAATATTGTGAAATTAAACCAATATGATTTTACTATACGCCCCTTTAGTGATATAAGTAAAATTAATAGTTCGTATAATAGCTATAAGAGGTGCTTATATGATAGGGAAATTAGATTTATATCGTGTTTTTAGTATTGTTGCTAAAAATAATAGCTTTTCAAGTGCTGCTAAAGATTTATATATGACTCAACCAGCTGTTAGCCAAGCTATGATGCAATTAGAAAAGGAGCTCGGCACACGTCTTTTTAATCGCACACCTAAAGGGGTGACGTTAACAACTGAGGGTAGTCTTCTATACGAGTATACGAATTCAGCATTAGGCCTTTTAGATGCTGGTGAGGAGAAGTTGCTAGAATTTAAAAATTTAACAACAGGTCAGTTGAAAATAGGGGTAGGGGACACAATTTCTCGTTTCTTTTTAATGCCTTATCTAGAGGCGTTTCATACAATGTATCCAAATATAAAATTACAAATGTTAAATGGAACGACTTCAGAAATTTGTAATTTTATTAAATCTGGTGAGGTAGATATAGGACTTTGTAATTTTCCGATAGAAGATCCGACATTACAGTTAACCGCTTGCACAGAGGTTCAAGATATTTTTGTATGCGGTGAGAAATACAAAACGTTGGCGTCAAGAAGTTTAAGCTTTGGGGATCTGCTAAAGTTTCCACTTATTTTTTTAGAGAAAAAATCAAATTCAAGAAAGTACGTAGAAGATTATTTATTTGCAAGAGGGATCTTTATTGAACCCGAGTTTGAGCTTGGTTCACATGATCTAGTGCTAGAATTTGCACGCAGTAATTTAGGGATTGCCTGTGTAACGAAAGAATTTTCTAAGGATTATTTGCAACGAGGACTTTTGTATGAGTTAACATTAACAGAAAGTATTCCAACACGAAGCATTGGCATGTGTTATTTGAAAAGTGTACCTTTATCTCGAGCAGCGTTGAAATTTGTAGAAATTATTGAACACAAGCAGGAGCGTAAACGTCTAAATTCAAGAACTTTAAAGTGAGATTAGCGAAATTAGAGTAACATGTCAGAAGGTACATAATAAGTGGGATGGTTGATTGGAGTGGAGGCTGGACGCCCCCAGGAAAAAAGCGCCTAGCCGGAACGGAAATCACCCCCTCGTTTTGCCGAAGATCCATACTTTGATTTCAATAGCGTTTCAACAACAGAAAGCTTAGCGTCAAGTAATCCGCTAAGCTTTTTTTAATAGTTCCTCTATAAGAGTGTCAACATTGCGTTTGTTTTTCATTGTAGGTGAGTACAAATAAGAAAATGTCCGCATAAAATGTTGCTCCTCGAGAGGTAAGATTTTTATATCGTTATTTTTTAATTCACGATCAATGACACTAGCAGACAGTAATGAAAGTCCAAGCCCTTGAATTACGCTTTCTTTCACACCTTGATTACTACTAATAGTAAGAAGTGAACGTACTTGGAGCCCGTTTGCTCTAAATAAATGATCTAAGTAATAACGTGTGCCAGAGCCATCTTCACGTGCAACCCAATTTTGCTGCTGTAAGTCCGCAACCGTAATAATTGGTGCTTTTGCAAGGGGGTGATTACTCGCACTGACAATAAATAATTCATCTTGCATAAACGGATTAATAATAAGTTCATGGTCTTGTGCCTGTCCTTCAATAAGACCGATATCGACTTGTAACAATTTTGTATATTGAATGATTTCTTTCGTATTGCCAATAATAACTTGGAGCTCTAACTGAGGGAATTGCTGTTGCAAGCTCGCTATAATAGGAGGCAAAATATATTCGCCAATTGTAAAGCTAGCGCCAATCACAAGTGTCCCTTGAATTTCATGATGATAGGTTAAAATATCTTCCTTTGCTGCTTCTGCAATTGCCAGCATTTGTTTAGCTCGTTTATATAAAATTTCTCCAGTTGGGGTGATTTGTACAGATTTTGGCGACCGGATGAATAAGGTCGTTTGAAATTCTCGCTCTAAGTTTTTAATGTGTAAACTGACACTTGGCTGTGAAATATGAAGTATTTCGGAGGCTTTCGTAAAATTATTTACCTCCACCAGTGTGATGAACGTTTGTAAAGCATCATATTGCATATCATCACTCCTATCATTAGAAATATTAATAATTACGATTATATATATGTATTTTACTGATGATTTACTTTCTAATAAAGTAATAATCATCAAGGATGAAAGAAGTGAACAACATGGATAATGGCCAGCGTAGGTTAAAAAGTTTCCTGACCCCAGCGTTTATGAAGGGGATATTGTTGACACTCATTATTGCCTTAGTAGCAAAGTATATTTCGACATTTCCGTTCTTCTCAATATTAGGGCAGCTTGTCATTGCCATTATATTAGGTATGGCTTGGAGAGCAGCCTTTAAGGTGCAGGATTCATGGCAAACAGGCATCACATTTTCAAGTAAAAAATTATTACGCCTCGGCATTATTTTATTAGGTATGCGTTTGAATTTAATGGATATTTACAATGCTGGAGCGAGTGTCTTCCTTATTGCATTTATTAATCTGGTATTTGCTTTGTTGGTTGTATATGGCTTAACGAAGGTATTTCATGTTGATAAGAAGCTTGGCATATTAACAGCTTGTGGTACAGCAATTTGCGGAGCTGCTGCTGTTGTCGCTATTGCTCCTCAAATTAAAGCAAATGAAAAAGAGACAGCAGTGGGCGCAGCGATTGTCGCATTATTAGGGACTGTATTCACATTAGTCTACACGGTGTTATACTCAGTATTTAACTTAACCCCTACTGAATATGGTATTTTTGCGGGAGGCACTTTACATGAAATTGCTCATGTTATTGCAGCAGCCTCTGCTGGTGGAAATGAAGCAATTGATATGGCGGTTATTGTTAAGCTAACACGTGTCGCATTGCTTGTGCCAGTAGCCATTGTCATCGGTATTTTGTATCGGAGAATTGACAATGGGCAGGAAAAAAAAGGGTTTTCACTGTCGATAATTCCATGGTTTATCCTCGGGTTTTTAGCGATGAGTGCTATTAATTCGTTAGGGATTGTACCAGCTAATGTAGCGCAAGCATTTGTAAATATCGCTTATATTTTAATTGGCATGGCGATGGCCGGACTAGGTTTAAATGTAGAGATAAAAACGTTTAAACAATTAGGTGTAAAAGCGTTTATTGCAGGACTGATTGGTTCAGTTTGCTTATCAGTACTTGGATATGTTTTAGTTATTTTCATGTAATCAATTTCGCCTTGGCGTAATTGCGTCCGGATTTTGAATTGTGCCCGCACAATTCAAAATCCGTGGCATCCGCCGGAGGCTTTGGGCCAACATCACGTTGGTATTTGGGTACCTAATGAAAAGAGACCACATCCGTATTCATCTCACCACCTTCAGAAGTGGGAGTCTTCAGCTGAATGAAGATAAAGTATTAAAAAACCCTGCATTATCGAAAATGCAGGGTTTTTTTAGATAGAATCAGAAGATATTTTAGTTATTATCCCACTTCCTTGGAAATAGTGGGGCTAGGTGATACAAATTAAAAGTTAGCGTAATGCTTCAATTGAAGAAGCTAATTCAGCTATAACTATTTTGCTACCGATCATTGGACTGTTTTCAGGTTTTCCTCCCTCAGAGCTTTGTCCAGGACGGTGATGTGCCGCAGCGAATGCATCGCTATTACGCCAAGCTTGGAAATGCTCCTTAGACTCCCAGTACATATTGACGCTCATTTCGTCATAAGTCGGATCATCAGTTGAAACTAGTACCTCTACTTTATGGAAGCCTTCAAACTGCTGTAGAGGACCTGGCTTTGTAAAGTTCGGTGCCATTTTTGCAGCAAAGCCGGGTTTGACTTGAATACGATTTGTAACAATAATCATGTTTTTCCCCCCTAATCATTTTTAATTAAAAAAAACTACTATATGAATGAATTATCAATGATTATCATTCGCAATCAATGATAATAGGCTTAGGAAGACATTGTCAATAGAAGAGCGATATAAATGTCCAATAGCTCGATATTTTTAACTTGTGACTCAATGAGGATGCCTAACTAAACAAGATTAAAGTGAAGCAAGAAACAAAAGTAGCACTTTCCTTTGTTTTTAACTGAGAGGTCGTTAAAAAAATAACCATATCCAAAACTTTTGGGTATGGTTTTTGCTTTTTATCGTGCTAAAATTAATCATTCTTTTTTTTAGGAGTTTTATTATGAACGAACATCAATTTGATAAATGTTTACATATTAATACAGTAGGTGAACAATACGGCTTCCCGAAACTAGCTCACTACCATCGCTATGAGCCAACACCGTATGTTGGCTTAGAACAATTATTTTTGGAGTATGAAATGCCTGAGAATCCAGTGTTTATCGATATGGGATGTGGAAAAGGGAGAGTCCCTATTTATGTACATCATAAATTTCATATTCCTACAATTGGGGTAGAAATGGATGCAGGTTTTTATGCAGAGGCTGAGAATAATAAAAAGAGCTATCTTCAAAAGAAGAGTGCTCAAGCTCCGATTTCCTTTATTCATTCTATAGCGGAAGACTATGCTATTCAACCATGCGACACGGTTTTCTTTTTTTTTAATCCGTTTTCAATAAATATTTTTCGAACAGTCATTCATAATATTTGGAAGTCTTATGAATTGCATATGCGTGAAATTCATATTATTTTATACTACCCACCATATGATTATTTGCAGTTTTTACATCATGGGACACCTTTTGAATTAATCCATGAAGTTCATCTTGAAAATGAAACAAATATTAATGAACGTCTCTGCGTGTTTGCATTGAAAAAAGCTTAGAGCTGTGCAATAGTCCAGCTCTAAGCTTTTTTTCTTCTTCAGCAAATGTCTTTTGTACCGAAAGCGTAGCGACAGTCCAAACACTCACTGAAATAGAGGAACTCAGGCTACATCCTGTGAAAACGCCTGAGTGACCCGCATCGGTAAAAACGCCACGTCCTACGGCATTACCGAAATGACCAACATCGTGTCGGCATAAGCGCAAAGCTGATTCCGGACGCATTGTTATCTGAGCGAAAGCGGTAATTATGCCAAGGTATATTTGATTAAGAATTAGCGACTAAAAGTAAACGACCAATGATTACTCCCTCTATTTATAGAATGTCAATTTATTCCCCAGGTAATAAATAATTAGTAGTGATTGCATATGAATACAACCATTTTAGCGATTATGAACCTCTTTTATCGAAAAAAATAATCGTAAATGATAGGTTTGTATGAATATTCACTGACAATTAATAGATAATTCGAAAATCACTAATTATACTGAAAAATCACTCTAGACTAAATATAAGGAATGTTTTACAATGTAAAAGTCCTAAATGAAAAATAGTTCGATTCACTCAAAGATAGATAGTTATAAATTATAATTTGGTTATTTTTGTTATTGAGGAAATGCTATTAATTGTTTATAATTATCTGAAATATCTAATATTTGAGAAAATTCTAGGGGGAATAAAATTATGAGAGAGAACAAAAAGCTTAAAAAGTTTGGCTCACTTCTAGTTGCATCTTCACTACTTGCAGGCGTTCTTGCAGGCTGTGGTAACGGAGATAGTTCAAGTTCAGGAGGAGGATCATCATCAGGTGGTGGCGGTTCTTCTGACGGTGATACTATTAAAATCGGTGCAAACTTAGAGCTTTCAGGTAACGTAGCTTCTTATGGTTCTTCGATTGGTGTAGGTGCAGAGCTAGCCGTTAAAGAAATTAATGATAATGGCGGAATCGATGGCAAAAAAATTGAGCTCATTAAAGTAGATAACAAGTCTGAAAACTCAGAGTCTACTGCAGCAGCTCTTAAACTAGCAACACAAGATAAAGTAGTAGCAATGCTAGCTCCAGCAACTTCTGGTAATACAGTTGCTACTGTTCAAATTGCTAATACTAATAAAATCCCAATTGTTACGGGTTCAGGTACAGCTCCTAACATTACAGTTAATGATGATGATAGCGTTAACGAGTACGCATTCCGTACTTGTTTCATCGACCCATTCCAAGGGATTGTAGCAGCGAACTTCGCTTCAGGTGAATTGAAAGCTAAAAATGTAGCTATTTTTGCGGACAACGCATCTGACTATGCAAAAGGTTTAGCGAAATCATTTAAAGATACAATCACTAAAAATGGTGGGAAAGTTGTAAAAGAAGAAGCGTATGTCGCTAAGGATGCTGACTTCCGTACACAATTAACGAATATTAAAGCAGCTAAACCAGACTTTATTTTTATCCCAGGATATTATGAAGAGGTTGGTTTAATTGTTAAACAAGCACGTGAAATGGGGATCGACGTTCCATTGATGGGGGCTGACGGTTGGGATTCACCAACTTTAGTAGAACTAGCTGGTGCGAAAGCGCTGAATAACACGTACATCACAAACCATTATTCTGCAGAAGACCCAGATCAAAAAATTCAAGACTTCGTAAAGGCGTTTAAGGCAGCGAACAGTGATAAAGCACCAGATGCATTCAATGCACTTGGCTATGACACAATTTACTACATTGCTGATGCTATTAAGCGTGCAGGCTCTACGGATGGGGAAGCTATTAAAAAAGCTTTAGCTGACACAAAAGATCTTTCTTTAGTAACAGGTACTTTCTCAGTTGACAAAAATCATAACCCAATTAAAACAGCAACAGTTCTTGAATTTAAAGACGGTAAACAAGTGTTCAACTCTAAAGTTAATCCTTAATGTTTTCTAAGCAAGGGGAGGCGGGTAAACACGCCTTCCTTTTTGTGTTTTATAGACCATGAAAAAATTTTTTGATGAGGACACAATTTACTCTATTTTCAATAATAACATGTAGTAGTAAGTTCTATTTTTGCATTTTTCAAAAAATAAAAAGGGGTGAACGCTCATGGAATGGATACAGCAGCTTGTGAATGGTATTTCACTAGGTAGTATCTACGCATTAATAGCGCTAGGGTATACGATGGTATACGGAATTATTAAGCTGATTAACTTTGCCCACGGCGATGTCTTCATGATTGGGTCATTTATTGGCTTTTACGCAATTGCTAAATGGGAGCTTGGCTTCTTCCCAGCACTATTATTGGCGATGGCAGTCTGTGCAATCTTTGGTGTTTTAATTGAACGTATTGCTTATAAGCGTTTACGAAATGCTACACGTATTGCAGCTTTAATTACGGCAATAGGTGTATCGCTACTAATTGAATATACAACGATCTACTTCAGAGGTGCACAACCGGCGGCATACCCTGAAGTCATTACCAATAAATCATTTGATGTTTTCGGTGTTCAAATCAGTAGTACATCAATATTAATTTTATCTGTAACAATTGTACTGATGATTCTTTTACAATTCATCGTACATAAAACAAAAATCGGGAAAGCGATGCGTGCGGTTTCCCATGATGCTGATGCGGCACGTTTAATGGGTATTAATGTAGATAATACAATTTCAGCAACATTCGCAATTGGTTCTGCTCTAGCTGGTGCAGCAGGTGTTATCTTTGGTGTTTACTATACGAAAATTGATCCATTAATGGGTGTTATTCCAGGGGTAAAAGCGTTTATCGCTGCAGTACTTGGTGGTATTGGTATTATTCCTGGTGCTATGGTTGGCGGTATGTTACTAGGAGTAGTGGAGTCATTAGTAAGTGCACTTGGATTCTCTTTATGGCGCGATGCAGCGGCATTCGTTATTTTAATTTTAATTTTAATCTTCAGACCATCGGGTATCTTTGGTAAAAATGCCCGTGAGAAAGTGTAGGTGAGCGGTAATGATGAAAAAGTCTAAATTTTTCTGGGGCTATGCCGTATTAGCGCTAGTCATCTATGCAGTTGTTCAAAGCCTTATTTCTACAAACATTCTCGATATTTACTATCAAAATATGTTGATCACAATGTGTATTAACATCATGCTTGCGGTCAGCTTGCATATTGTCATTGGGATTACTGGTCAGTTCTCGATTGGGCATGCTGGCTTCTTAGCAGTTGGAGCATATGTTTCAGCAATTATTACAACTAAGCTAATGCTGCCGTTCCCATTGGCTATTTTCTTAGGGGCACTAGCAGCAGCGGTAGCTGGTTTAATCGTAGGTATTCCGACATTACGTTTAAAGGGTGACTATTTAGCAATTGCAACGCTAGGCTTTGCGGAAATTATTCGTATTATCTTTTTAAATACGGACTATGTTGGTGGCGCGGCAGGGATGCAGGTTCTTTATTTATCAAACTGGACTTATGCATTCATAGGTGTTGTTCTAACAATTCTAGTCATCTCAAACTTTACGAATTCTCGTCATGGACGCGCATGTATATCGATTCGTGAGGACGAAATTGCGGCAGATGCAATGGGTATTAATACAACCTACTATAAAGTTATAGCTTTTGCGATAGGTTCCTTCTTCGCCGGCCTTGCAGGGGCCATCTTTGCACATAACTTTTACATTATTCAACCGACGACTTTCGGTTTCTTAAAATCATTCGATATTTTAATCTATGTAGTTCTCGGTGGCTTAGGAAGTCTTTCAGGATCTGTCATAGCTGCGATTTTCTTAACAGTAATCTCAGCATATCTAGCAAACTTCCCAGAAACACGTATGATTATTTACAGTTTAGTATTAATAGTCGTAATGCTGTACCGCCCAACAGGGTTGATGGGAACAAAAGAAGTTACGGATTTATTTAAGTTTGGTAAAAAAGGAGGTACAAAATAATGACTGGAAACCTTCTTATCAATGTTGAAAATATGGGCATTCAATTCGGTGGTTTAAAGGCGGTACAGGGCGTTGACATGTACCTGAATCAAGGAGAACTAGTAGGTCTTATAGGGCCTAATGGTGCTGGTAAAACAACGAGCTTTAACATGCTTACCGGTGTTTATACGCCAACTGAGGGCACGATCACATTTGACGGTATAAAGTTGAACGGGCTTGCACCATATCAAGTAACACAAAAAGGTATTAGCCGTACGTTCCAAAATATTCGTTTGTTTAAAGAGCTATCTGTTTTAGATAATGTTAAGGTAGCGAACCATTCGCTTGCAAAGCATTCCATGTGGTCTTCCATCTTCCGCTTGCCGAATCATTTTAAAGGTGAGGCAGAAATGGAGCATAAATCTATAGAATTTCTAAAAATCTTTGGCTTAGATGTTTATAAGGATGAGCTTGCAAAAAATTTACCTTATGGGATGCAGCGCCGGTTAGAAATTGCTCGTGCCCTAGCTGCAAATCCTAAGCTACTTTTATTGGATGAGCCAGCAGCGGGGATGAACCCGCAGGAAACGCATGATTTAATGGAATTAATAGCGTTTATTCGTAAAGAATTTGGCTTAACAATTCTTCTGATTGAACACGATATGAGCTTAGTTATGGGGATTTGTGAACGTATATACGTGCTCGATCACGGTCAATTAATCGCAGATGGGACACCAGAAGAGATTCGCAACAATCCAAAGGTAATTGAAGCTTACCTTGGTGAGGAGGTTATCAGCTAATGCTAAAAGTACAAAATATAGATGTGTTTTACGGTAACATTCAAGCATTAAAGGGCCTCTCTTTAGAAGTAAATGAGGGTGAAATCGTAACGTTAATCGGTGCAAATGGTGCTGGTAAAAGTACATTATTAAAAACATTGTCAGGCTTATTAAAACCAAAGGGTGGCATCATTGAATATGAAGGCTTCTCTATCGCAGGGAAGGCTGCACAGACAATTGTAAAATCGGGCATTTCACATGTTCCAGAGGGGCGTCGCGTTTTTGCCAATATGTCTGTTGAAGAGAACTTAGAACTTGGAGCATATCTTCGTAACGATAAAGCTGGCATCAAAAAAGATCTAGATCATGTGTATGAATTATTCCCACGCCTTTTGGAGCGTCGTAAACAGCAATCGGGTACATTATCTGGTGGTGAGCAGCAGATGCTAGCGATGGGGCGAGCATTAATGGCAAAACCAAAATTGTTATTAATGGATGAACCTTCAATGGGACTTGCACCACTCATGGTAAAAAATATTTTTAATATTATTGAGCAAGTTAATAAAGAGGGTACAACTGTATTGCTTGTTGAGCAAAATGCGAATATGGCATTATCAGTAGCAAACCGTGCGTACGTACTTGAAACGGGACGTATTGTATTATCAGGTACAGCAAAAGAGCTTCAAGAGAGTGAACAAGTAAAGGCCGCTTATTTAGGTGGCTTATAGAGGGAGAAGGCGTCTCAATTTCTGAGACGTCTTTTTTCGTATAATCGGAGGAGTGAGCAGACGGATAGAACTGTTAAGGCGACGGAAAGAAAGGCTGAAGCGACGGATAGAACCGCCAGAGCGACGGATAGAACAATTAAAGTGACGGAAAGAAGGGCAAGAGCGACGGATAGAACAATTAAAGTGACGGAAAGAAAGGCCAAAACGACGGATACAAATATCAAAGTGACAAAATAGCAGTAGCTTTCGCCTTTTATTATTTGGTAATGTGGACGAAAGGAGTGATGTTTATGAAGTATACAGCACAATATTTTATAGAAAAATTAAATTTAGCAGAGCATCCCGAAGGAGGGCACTATATATCCTCGTTTCGGGCATCGGATGATATGCCTGTAAGAGATGTACAGAGACCCATTTATACGAGTATTTATTTCTTACTACGTTCACAGGATATATCGCATTTGCATCGTTTGAAATCGGACGAGCTTTGGTATTATCATGCTGGCAGCCCGCTAACGGTCCATATGATTTTCCCGGATGGTACATATGAGGCGAAGAAGCTTGGGTTAAATGTTGAGGCAGGAGAAGTACCACAAATCGCAGTACCGAAAAATACTATATTTGGCTCATCTGTAGAGGATGCAGATACATTTAGTTTGGTAGGCTGTATGGTTGCACCAGGCTTTGACTTTGAAGACTTCGAATTATTTACACAAGATGAGCTATTAGCTGACTATCCACAGCACGAGGAAGTTATCCGAAAAATGGCTTACAAGACAATTCAAGAATAGAAGAAAAGTAGCCGTCTCAAATCATTTGAGACGGCTCATGCTATTGAAAAATGATTATATCAATGAAATTAAGGTGTCAAATTTAATAAGGTATAGCTCTTCGGCAAAACGAGGGTTGATTTCCGTTCCGGCTGGGCGCTTTCCTGGGGGCGTCGGGGCAACAGGATGTTGGTCACGAAGGCGTTATCACAGGACGTGATGATTTTAGCCTTCGTTCCCCTCCCGCTTCGCTCCAGGGTCTCGGGCCAACACGATGTTGGTCACGAAGGCGTTATCACAGGATGTGATGATTTTAGCCTTCGTTCCTCTATCGCTGATTCCCAAGGAGTCGCCCAGCCTCCACTCCAATCAACCACTTCACATAGCGTATGTTTTCTGGCATGTCACTTTAATATTCAATATGAGACGGCTCTTTCTATTTACCACAAAATAGTTTCAGGATAATTCGCTTCAATTTCAATTTCATGTAACGCCTTTTTTGTAGTCATCGCAACTTCCATGAGTTGCGATTTTAACGCTACATACTCATCGTCTTCTAACATTAAGCGCAGAGCAAATGCCGCTAAGTGAGCTTTACGTGCCTCTAAATTTAAATGAATATACTCAAGATTTAATACATCTACATACTGTGTTGCATAACGGAATGTTAATGGATTTTTAGTGTGCAGCATTCTTAAAAATACTAAGTATTCATCTTCATGAAGTTCCTGCTCTAAACAATCGGCAACAGCTGCTCGGAATTTACGAATTGTGGCAACGTCAATATTCCAATCAGAAGAGTCAATTAGCTCTTGATGTAAGCGAATGAAGTCATTTAACTTCTTTCAGCAGGTGTCCAAACGTCCGCTGAAATAGAGGAACTCAGTCTAAGAACGCCACGTCCTGTGGCAACGACTGAGTGACCAACATCACGTTGGCCCAAAGCCTCCGGTGGATGTCACGGAATCGGAAAGGAGTTCTTTGGGGATGTTAGCCTAAAACCATCGCATCCATGCGATAACGGCTAACTGACCTGCGTCGTGCAGGCCTAAGCACAAAGCCGATTCCGGACGCAATTATGCCGAGGCATAATTGATTGCGATAGCAGTAAAAATTAGCTCTGGCCAAAGAACTTCTGCTGCGAAATAAACATTTTTGTTAGGGAAAATTAGTTCATGCTGTGTCAGAACACTTTTATTGAGCCCGTTGCTAACAAACTCAAGCTGATGCTCCCCCTTGGCTGCTTGACGGAGATTATAACAAACACTAAGAATGCGCAAGCGCGCGCCTTGATAATCATAATACTTGTTTTCATCACCAGTTATTTTGTAAATGGCATTGATCAGCTCATCTAAATCCCAAAAATCACCGCTAATACGTGCGCCGGTTAACTGCTCAGTACTCTGAATTGACAGCATAGTCCCATCCCCTTAAATGGCTTTATTTTGGTGTGTATTTAAGTAGTCTGAATAGTTCTGTTCGTTCTTTATCTGTTAAATCGCGCCACTGTCCAACTTTTAAATTGCCAAGCTTTATATTCATAATACGAATGCGTTGTAGACGTTTAACGGAGTAACCAAGAGCTGAACACATACGACGTATTTGACGATTGAGGCCTTGCTCTAAAACGATTTTAAAGACTTTGTCAGATATTTTTTCAACATAACAAGGTAGGGTTGTAGTATCTAAAATATCTACACCAGCACCCATTTTCTTTATAAATTGCTCCGTAATAGGTTGATCAACTTGCACAATATATTCTTTTTCATGATGGTTTTCAGCACGTAAAATTTTATTGACGATGTCCCCATCGTTGGTTAGTAATAATAGCCCTTCAGACTCTTTATCTAGTCTTCCGATATGAAAAATACGAAGGGGGTGATTGACAAAATCAACGACATTTCCTTTTATATGACGTTCAGTTGTGCTTGTAATTCCTACTGGTTTGTTTAAGGCAATATAAACGAGCTGTTCTTCTTTCTTTACCTCTTTTCCATCAACACAAACCATATCACCAGCCTCAACCTGACTGCCGACTGTAGCGAGTTCATCATTAATCGTTACTTTACCTTCTTCTATCCATTTATCTGCGCCTCGACGAGATACAATGCCTGTTTCACTTAAATATTTATTAATACGCATACTGTTCTCCTATACATTTATATTATTTTTAAGTATACATTATAGTTGGTCACACCGTGAATCCTAGAAGCTTTTCTAGCAAATATAAGCCACTTTGCGGCTAAGCGCAAAGCCGATTCCGGACGCATTGTTTATCTGTGCGAAAGCGAAGCGACAGCAACAATTATGCCGAGGCATAATTGATTCAAGAATAGATTTTAGTAGTAATCCAAAAAAAATTTAAAAAAGTTGAAATTATTTTTCGTTTCTGACAATATATTGAGTAAGAGGGTTTCTATGAAAATATCGTTATTTCGATGAAAATGACGATTTTTGTAGATTATTTTCTCATTATTTTGTGTAAAGGGGAGAAGTAAAATGGTTTATGCATTTCCAAACACTGAAGGATCGGTAGTTCAATTCAAAGAGAAATATGAAAATTACATTGGTGGGGAATGGACACCTCCAGTGAAAGGACAATACTTTGATAATGTTACACCTGTTACTGGACAAGTTTTTACACAATTAGCTCGTTCTACTGCTGAGGATATTGAACTTGCAATTGATGCAGCACATGCCGCAAAAGAAGAATGGGGCAAAACATCTCCAACAGAACGTGCAAACATTTTACTTAAAATTGCGGACCGCATAGAACAAAACTTAGAAAAGCTAGCCGTTGCCGAAACATGGGACAACGGAAAAGCGGTACGTGAGACATTAAATGCAGATATCCCTCTTGCCATTGATCATTTCCGTTATTTTGCGGGGGCTTTACGTGCACAAGAAGGCGCGGTAAGCCAAATCGATAATGATACAGTCGCTTATCATTTCCATGAGCCGATTGGGGTAGTAGGTCAAATTATCCCTTGGAATTTCCCGTTATTAATGGCCGTTTGGAAGCTAGCACCGGCACTTGCAGCTGGAAACTGTGTAGTATTGAAACCTGCAGAGCAAACGCCAGCTTCGATTATGGTGCTCATTGAATTAATAGAAGATTTATTGCCATCAGGTGTACTGAATGTTGTCAATGGCTTTGGCTTAGAGGCAGGGAAGCCGCTAGCTTCAAATCCACGCATTGGTAAAATTGCTTTTACTGGTGAAACAACGACTGGTCGCTTAATTATGCAATATGCTTCACAAAACCTTATTCCAGTTACATTAGAATTGGGAGGCAAGTCGCCAAACATCTTCTTTGAGGATATTATGGACGAAGATGATGCCTTTTTAGATAAAGCAGTTGAGGGCTTTGTATTATTCGCTCTAAACCAAGGTGAAGTATGTACATGTCCTTCTCGTGCAATAATCCAAGAATCTATTTACGATAAATTTATGGAACGCGTCCTACAGCGTGTTGAAGCAATTAAAGTTGGGAATCCACTTGATCCGAATACGATGATGGGAGCGCAGGCTTCAAGTGAGCAAATGGAAAAAATCCTTTCTTACTTAGATATTGGTAAGCAAGAAGGTGCAGAATGTCTAATTGGAGGAGAGAAAAATAATGTAGGATCAGGTTTTGAAAATGGTTACTACATTAAGCCAACTGTCTTCAAAGGACATAATAAAATGCGCATTTTCCAAGAAGAAATTTTTGGGCCAGTTGTTGCTGTAACAACATTTAAGACAAAAGAGGAAGCATTAGAAATTGCAAATGACACACTGTACGGTTTAGGTGCAGGTGTATGGACACGTGATATGAATACAGCTTATCGCTTCGGTCGTGGTATTCAAGCTGGACGTGTTTGGACAAACTGCTACCATGCTTATCCTGCACATGCAGCGTTCGGTGGTTATAAAATGTCAGGTGTTGGCCGTGAAAACCATAAGATGATGTTAGCGCATTATCAGCAAACGAAAAACTTATTAGTTAGCTACAGCGAAAACAAACTTGGTTTCTTCTAATTAGTAGGGAGGTGCATGAGCGTGGTCGTGCGTGTTTTAGCAACAGAAGAAGCGCTAGCACTAATCGAATTATTGAAAGAAAAGCATGGGCCCATTATGTTTCATCAATCAGGTGGATGCTGTGATGGCTCCTCGCCGATGTGTTATCCAGAGGGAGACTTACTATTAGGTGATCAGGATGTTTGCCTTGGAGAGATTGGTGGTACTCCCTTCTACATGCATAAAAATCAATATGACTATTGGAAGCATACACAAATAATCTTGGACGTTGTCGATGGTAGAGGTGGTATGTTTTCACTGGAAGGCGTTGAAGGTAAGCGGTTTTTAACAAGATCAAGAGCCTTTTCCGCAGAAGAATTAAAAGAATTAGGGTTAATTTAAGTGTACCGAACAAGCAATATTGTAATAAGCAAATTTACGTAAAAAGGCTTAATTAAGTATACTTTTATGGACAGCGGCAAAACTATTGCCGCTGTTTTTTTATGTTCATTGTTAAAAAACAGAATGAATCTTTTCGACAATGTGTTACGTAAATATGGAAAAAGGAGCGTGTTAAACATGGACTTTGTTATGATTGAAAATCAGTTTACAAATATGGTGGAGGATGTCTCGAAGGCTGTTGGTCGGACGGTTGATCGTAAAATTGTGTTGGCAATCGCAAGCAAATATGTGGCATCCGGAAAACCCTTTGATTCCGTTAAATATAAAAAAGTATTACAAGAAATGAAAAAGCAAACGTCATGGTCATCTCCGTTAAGAACAACGGTAGGCTATAGTATTGCTGCAAATTTGATGGAGCAAGAGGATACAGAACAAGCAATAAAAAATTTACTGACAAACGTTAGCATAATGAAAGAGGTAAAATTCAGAAGCGGGAATTTTAGTTTTATTGGTGCACAGTTTTTAACGGAAGAGGAAAGTGAGAAACGTGCACATGCACAGGTAGCACGCGCATTATTTGATGCAATCCGCAAGCATCATCGATTTTTGACGTCATACGATGATATTCCCTATGCAGTTTTGTTAAGTAGCCCATCTGACGACGTTGAGCTACGTGCAGAAACAATGAATCGTTATTATAAAGAATTACGTACGTATAATTTTAATGCAGGTAATGAGCTTCAATGGCTATCGCAAGTACTGACTTTCTTATCACCTCAATATGATAATACGTTAGTGCCTAATGTTGTAACGATCCGTGACGCACTAAAAAATCAAGATGTAAAGGTCAAAACGATGCACTATCCATTGCTTGGCTTTTTTGCAATCCTTGAAGTGAACCAAGTACAGCTTCAACAGATTGGTGATATATATCATGAGTTAAAGGATATGAAACTTTTAAAATGGCATCGTGAATTCGTGTTATTTATGGCCACACAAATTGCTATTTATGATATGGCGAATGTACAACAATCCTTATCAATGTCAATTATGTCATCCATTGAATTGTTAATTCAGGCACAGCAGGCAGCAATGTTGGCGGCAGTTAGTGCAGCAGCTGTAGCATCGAGTTCTTCGTGATAAAATAAAGAAGAACTTGATTTTTGGAGGTGCGTTTGAAGGATGAAGGAAACAAAACTTTGGATGAATGGCGAATGGCAGGACGCAAAGGAAACATATGAACTGAAATCACCCTATAGTGGTGAGGTTATTGCAAAGGTAGCTAAGGCGTCAATTTCTGACGTTGAACAAGCAATAGAAGGTGCGCAGGAGGCATTCCAAACGTTTAAAAAGACAACAGCCTACGAACGTGCCGAAATATTGTATAAAGTGGTCGACATAATGCGCCAACGTAAAGAGGAATTAGCTGAAATTTTGGCCTTAGAGGCAGGTAAACCATTATCAGCAGGTTTAACTGAAATAGAACGCACAATAGCAACCTATCAATTTGCCGCAGAGGGAGCTAAGCAAGCAAAGGGTGAAACGGTACCGATGGATGCTGCACAAGGGGCAGGAGATCGTATTGGCTGGACAAAACGAGAACCTCTAGGTGTAATTTCAGCCATTACACCCTTTAATTTTCCCTTTAATTTAGTGGCACATAAATTAGGTCCTGCCTTTGCAGTTGGAAATACGGTTGTATTAAAGCCAGCGACGCAAACGCCATTAAGTTCTATCGTGATGGCGAAAATTTTCCAGCAAGCGGGTCTACCTAATGGTGCGCTTCAAATTATTACAGGTAGCGGTGGGGAGCTAAGTGATACTCTTGTGACTCACCCGTTTGTGAAAAAGGTGACATTCACGGGAAGCGGTAAGGTTGGATTGGGTATTAAAGAAAAAGTAGGTTTGCGTAAAGTCACTTTAGAACTTGGCTCCAATGCGGCAGTAATTGTCGAGCCATCGACACCGATTGATAAAATTATTTCGCGTTGTGTCAGTGGTGCCTTTAATTTTGCTGGACAAGTTTGTATCTCCTTACAACGTATTTATGTACATGCATCTATTATGGATGAATTTACAAAGGCGTTTGTAGCTGAGACAGAGAAACTAGTGGTAGGTGATCCACTAGATACAACTACTGATGTTAGTGCAATGATTAACCCAAAAGAAGTTGAACGTATTCGTCAATGGATTGAGGAAGCCAAGTCACAAGGTGCTGTAGTTGCTACAGGAGGAACATTTACGGAACGTACTTTAACGCCGACTGTAATGACGAATGTGACGGCGGATATGAAAATTGTTTGTCAGGAAACATTCGCGCCAATCGTCTCAATTGTTTCATATGAAACATTAGATGACGCTATTCGACTAGTGAATGAGTCGGAACTTGGCTTAAATGCTGGAATATATACGAATGTATTACAAGATGCATTACACGCAGCGGATGAATTACAGGCCGGTGCTGTTATGATTAATGATATTCCGACATTCAGGGTTGATAATATGCCATACGGTGGCATAAAAATGAGTGGCTACGGACGTGAAGGCATTAAGTGGGCAATCGAGGAAATGACAGATATGAAATTTATTACAATGAAAAAATCGTTCTAATTTGCATCAACCCTTGTTCTGCGATACGATGACGAAAGAACATTCATGAAGGGAAGTTGCAAGAATTATGTCAAACAACGCAATACCGATGGGCCAGTCACGTACTGTTCAAACGCGTCTCGTACTACCGCCAGATACAAATAATCACAACTCCATTTTTGGTGGAAGAGTGTTAGCTTATATTGATGAAATTGCTGCTATTACAGCAATGAAGCATGCAAAAGGGCTTGTAGTCACAGCATCTATTGATTCGGTTGATTTTTTATCGCCAGCACATGTAGGGGCTGTTTTAGAAATTGAAAGTATTGTTTCGTCAACTGGACGTTCTTCAATGGAAGTTTATGTTCGAGTTATTTCACGAAACATTGAAACTGGTGAGGAGAAATTAACGACTGAATCCTTTGTAACGATGGTTGCAGTAGATGAAGAAGGTAAACCTAAGCCAGTTCCAGCAATTTATCCTGAAACAGATGCAGAAAAACGTCTGTTTGAAACGGGCCCAGCAAGACGCGAACATCGTAAACAAAAACGTGCGTTATCGCATTAAAAATAAAAAGGGAAATTGACGTATGCTGTCAGTTTCCCTTTTTCGTACTTACATTTGTAATTCATTTACCACGTTAATAAGTGAATCGGAAGAAGAAGAAACAAGTGTAGCACCTTGTGATAGTTCAGTAATCAAATTAGAGATGGCTGAAATATCTCTTGATGTATTTACATACTGCTGTTGAATCCCAGAAACAGCATCGGCGATATCGTTAAACGATTTAGATAAACTGTTTTGCGTATCTACGCTATGTTGAATCTTTTGATCAACGTTAATAACCGAAGTCGACATTGTTGTAATATTACTTTCTGTTTCTTTAATGAGATGAGAAACATTTTGTACCGCATTTTTTGTTTCTTCAGCAAGCTTACGAACTTCCTCTGCAACAACAGCAAAGCCTTTACCATGTTCACCTGCTCGGGCTGCCTCGATAGAAGCATTCAGTGCTAATAAGTTCGTTTGATCGGCAATTCCTGTCACCAGTCCTACAATTTCCGATATTTTTTGAGAAGATGTGCGTAACTGGTTCATCGTAACATCGAGACTGTTTACACTTTGTAAAATTACCTGTATTAAATCATTTTGATCTTGCAGTTGCTGCTGTCCACGTCTGGATTTTTCCTGTGTATCAGCAACAAAGGTTAATCCTTGCTTTGTAGCTACTGCGATATCATCTGTTTGAGAGGAAATGACTAATAAAGAAGCTGCTGTTTCTTCACTAATCGCATTAAGTTCCTCTGCCGTTTTTTGAATGGTCGTAACAAGTGCATGTTTTGTTTTACCGTCTACTGCACGAATGCGTTCCTCTTCTTTTTCATAGGCTTCGATTACAAGCTGCTGCTCGAAGTTAATGATTTTGCAAAAGGCATTGATCGCACGGATTGCATCATCTTTCGATATATCTAACTCATTTGTAAAGCGTGTAAAGGTCGTTGTTAATGATTGGAATGAGGCGATATACCACTTCGATTGTAGACCAATTCGAACGTGAGTTTCGGCAATTGCCTTTCGTTCATTAATATAAGAGTGATTAATACGACTTTCAAAAATATCACTCAAATGTTTATGTAAAGTAACTTTTAAACGCTCTATTTGTGAGGTTCTGTTTATAATTTCTAACAAATCTTGGCTCAAACTAATGGCTGCATAAAATTGATCCACCATTTCAGGAACTAAATCCTTAGCTAAAGGCTGTAGTTGTTTAATGATGGCTAAATCCTCAATTGTTAAATCTAAAAGCTGTAACTGTTTTTGAAGGTTTGGATGGTTTGATACATCCAATTGTACATCGCTCTTATAATTTTCAGGTACTAATGTAATTGAGTAGCTAGAATCGTTCTTTTTTGTAAACCAACTCATCGTTGTTTGCTCCATTTCTTAGGTCCGTATTAAGTATAGAATAGTAAACTAAATACCTATTAAATTACTTGGGTTGTTAATTTGCGGAATATATAGTATTTAATATATTCTACTATTTTTTGTACTATATTTGGTTGAAATTTTAGTTTATTTCTATATTTTTTTATCAATTAATAGATGATTGTCGATGAAAAGTCATGAAATAGACTACTAAAAAGGTAATAGGTAAATTGAATTTGAAATAGGAAACCTGTAAAATACGAACTGTTTAGCTTGAACGTAACAATAGTTTTGAGGAGGTATTACATGGAGAAGAAACGTTTCAAATTTGTCATTCCGGTTATGGTAATTGTAGCAATAGGGTCGGTGTACATGTTAAGAAACTACTATGCTGAAGTACCAGACTTAGATCAACTATTAATTACTATCTGTGCAACATTAGTATCTGGGGTACTCGCATACTTTTTATTTCCACAGCAAGGTGAAAATAAAGTTGATGATCGCGGTCCTTACTAACAGTGATAGGCACCTTAGAAAAATCTCTAAGGTGCCTTTAGCTTGTCGACAACAGAATAAATGGTTGATTTCCAAGCCGAGTGACGCTTTTTGCGGGCTTGGTTTCAACCTTCTTGTCAACTCCAGTCATGTGGTCCAGGTTGTGACGTTCATATCCAAGGATAAACGATGGCTTTTAAGTTTTAAATAAATTGAACCAGCCTTTAAGTTTAAAGATTGCCAGCATAAATAAAGCGATAAGAATCATAATTCCGAGTACGATAAAGTAGCTATACTTCGCATGTAGCTCGGGCATATAGTCAAAATTCATTCCATAAACACCGGCAATAAATGTTAGGGGAATAAAGATTGTTGAAACAATTGTTAAGGTCATCATAATGCCATTCATGCGACTAGAGCTCATCGCCATATAGCTATCACGCATATCAGCAGTGAGCTCACGGTTAGATTCGATCATTTCGGTGAGTTTTAGCAGATGATCGTAAATATCTCCGAAATAAGCTCGTTCTGATTTTTTAAGTGAAAACCGGTAAGAGTTAAGGATACGATATAATAAATCACGCATTGGTAAAATGGTGCGTCTTAAATCGAGCAAATCACTACGGAATTCAAACACAATTTTCATAGCATTGGGGTTACTTTGATAGGTAAGCTCATCTTCAAGTGCGTTTAAATGATCCTCAATTTTATAGACAAGTGGGAAATAGCTATCAACGATTTTATCAATTACCTGGTACGTTAAATATACTGTGCCGCGTTCCCAATTCTTTGGCTGTTTTTCTAACATCTTTTGTACTCGATCTATTTCCGGTGCTACATTTTTGTGGAATGTGACAATAAATTTATTAGAAACAAAAATATTTATTTCCTCAGCTGTTAATTCTTCGTTCATCCTTTGGACAACAAAGAAGTGGAAATCATCATAAAAATCGAGCTTTGGCCGCTGTAAACGCATTAAACAATCTTCTATAGCGAGTGGATGGAAATGGAAAAATGTATCTAACAGTTGTTCTTCCTCATCGGTCGGACAATTAAAATCGACCCAATACCATTCAAATTCGTTTTTGTGTATATCTTCAAGCGGAAATTCCTTTATAAGTTTTTGATCTTTTGTAATTCCAATGGTGCGTATCACAGCATTCACCTCAATTCTTTTAATTCTATCCTAACAGGTGTATTGATCTTCACAAGAGATTTAAGTTTTATACGCTTTCTTTATAACATATCCAACCGCCAAATAAAGTAGTGGCAAAAAATCTAGATGGTTTTGTAAAGCCTGCCTGCTGTAATAGTGATAAAATGTCCTCTTCACGCATAAATGAAAGAGAACGTATGGATTTTTCCATTTCCGCTACGTCTGATGGTGATAGCTTTGTATGTTGTAGCCAATAAGCACGCCATAAATCAAATTGTAGCTCGGTTTCTAAGGTACCCGGCTGCCCGTATTTTGAGACGAGCACAAATGGAGCACCAGGCTTTAAATTATTTGCTGTTTTTTTTAATGTTTCAAGCTTCTCTTGGTCATCTTGTATAAAATGAAGCACTAATACACAGCTGGCTGCATCGAATTTTACTGAAGGTAGCTTTGTATCCAGTATAGTTCCTTGATATAAAGAAATATTATTAGGTAGAGATTTTAAACGTTCGCCGGCTATTTGTAGCATCGCTTCTGACGGATCTATACCAACAAATGACCAATGAGGTCTTTTCTCAGCGAGCTGTAAAATTTCATTGCCGCTTCCGGAGCCAACTACTAAAAATTCAGCGTTCTCAGGTAATGCAGATTGATAAAAGGTTTGTGTTAAGCGCAGCATGGCATCGTAGCTAGGTAGCGTGCGACGAATACCTTTTTCATATTCATTTGCAAGTGTGTTATTAAATTCCATCAAGTATCACATGCCTTTCAAAAAATTTTATAAATCCAATTCATAGTTGAAACTATTTAAGGTGTAGTTCCGTAAAAGATAGTACATAAAATAAAAAAATTATATGGAAGGGTTGATATAAATGGAAACTAAATGGTCTAAGGTAATCATACACGCAAGTGCATTTTTTGCGCCATGGTTAGTACCTATAATATTTTTCTTAATTAGTTCGGAAGAAGAGGTAAAGAGCATTTCTGTGCAGGCCTTATTGTTCCAAGTTGTGATGGTGGTATTACTTACTATTTCGGGTATTTTAAGCTTCCTGCTCATTGGTATACCGTTCTTAATTGTTTTCGGGATTATCTATTTTATTGCGCCAATTATCGGTATTGTGAAGGCTTTATCTGATGAGCCTTGGCGTTATCCAATTGTTGGTCGCTGGGTATAATTTTTATAGACGCAAGTATATGCTAATTGCATATGCTTGCGTTTTTTCTTTTGCTGATAAGGGTATCTTATAGCTAAAGCACTCGGCGGATTTTTTCTGTGTGCGAAATAATTGCAATTATTTTCAAGCGTTTTGTATAATATACTCAAAGAAAGTCAAAGATAGTCAAAGTCAGTGTAGTAAGCGAGGTGTATTCCTAAAATGCGTAATATATCAGACATCATAGAAGGCTACTTAAAGCAAGTACTTGAATTAGGTGGAGAGGGGCATATTGAAATAAAACGTAGTGAAATCGCAGATAAATTTCAGTGCGTGCCCTCACAAATAAATTATGTAATTAATACAAGATTTACTGCCGAACGAGGTTACCTTGTTGAAAGCAAACGTGGTGGTGGTGGATACATTCGAATTTTACGTGTCCGCGCGAATTCACAAATTGATCTAATCGATGATGTCCTCAGGCAAATAGAAGGGGGGGCATCGCAAATAATGGCAGAAGATTTAGTTTATCGACTAATTGATGAGCAGGTAATTTCAAGGCGAGAAGCGAAAATAATATTAGCAGCAGTTGATCGCTCAACTATCGATTTGCAACTCCCATTACGGGATCATATTCGAGCAAAAATTTTACGAGCGATGCTAACAACGATTAAATATGAACAGCAAAAATAAAAGAGGTGATGGAAATGATTTGCGAACATTGTAAGCAGCGTAATGCGACAGTTACTGTAACACAAGTTCAAAGTGGTCAAAAGGTGGAGCACCATTACTGTGACGTCTGCGCCTCGCAGTTCCATCCATTTCATGCTGAATTTAAGCAAGAGCCAGTATCTATTCAACAGCTATTATCCAATTGGTTTGGCTCACCTACATGGCAGCAACAAAAAGTGGGTGAAAAGCAGCAAGCACCGCCACAACCGCAAACATGTCCACAATGTGGATTTACGTATAAACAGTTTTTAAAAGAAGGTAAATTTGGATGCCCTAGCTGCTATGACACCTTTAGCGAGCACTTACCGAAGCTCTTTAACCGTATACAGGCTGGTCCTCAACATATAGGGAAAATGCCTGGTGCTCGAAGCAATGTTTATGTCATCAAAAAGCAAATTGAGGATATTCGTAAACGTATGAAGCTTGCTGTAGATAAAGAACAATTTGAAGAGGCAGCTAAGCTTCGCGATGAAGCAAAGGAACTTGAGAAGCAGGTACAATTTGAAGGTGGTGATGTGTCGTGATGATTGAATCGTTTTTAGAGCGTGCTACACCAATATGGATGAGTGTGGAGGACGATTATTCAGATATTGTCATTAGTACACGCATCCGCCTTGCTCGAAATTTAGATGGTTATCGTTTTCCATTAGCCTTTACAGAGGATGAAGCATTACATGTAGAACAGGCAGTTACACATGCGATAAAGGACAGTACAGAACTTCAAGAAAATTATTCATATTTTGCTATTAAAGATTTAACGCCTTTACAACGTCAAATACTTGTAGAAAAACATTTAATTAGTCCTCAGCTTGCAAAAAAAGAGGAAGTTGGCTCCATGCTCTTATCGGATGACGAATCAATTAGCATTATGGTGAACGAAGAAGACCATTTACGCATTCAATGTATGACAGCGAGTTTTCAACTTCAACAGGCATACGAGCAGGCCAATAAAATTGATCGTACCTTAGAGAAAGCTTTGCCTTATGCGTTTCGAGATACATTTGGTTATTTAACAAGTTGCCCAACAAATATTGGTACTGGTTTGCGAGCATCTGTCATGATGCACCTGCCAGCCCTTACACTCACGGGTCAGATGAATCAAATCATTAATGCAATGACTCGATTAGGAATGACGGTAAGAGGAATATATGGAGAAGGTAGCGAAAATATAGGTAACGTTTACCAAGTGTCAAATCAGATTACACTAGGAAAAACAGAGGATGACATTTTAGCAGACATCCAAAGTGTCGCTGAAAAAATAATTCAAAAAGAACGGCATGCAAGAGGCAAGTTAATGGAAAAAGCAGAGCTTGCTCTAGAAGACCGTGTGTACCGTGCTTTAGGTACGTTAACATATGCTAGGATTTTAACGAGTGAGGAAGCTGCTACCTGTCTATCCAATGTTCGTTTAGGAGTAGATTTACAGTTAATTGAAGGTATTAAAGCGACTAAATTAAACGAATGTGTAGTCAGTATGCAACCAGGGTTTTTACAGAATTATGCAGGGGACGTTTTGCCGCCTGCTAAGCGAGATCGCGTACGGGCTGAAATGCTTCGTGAGGCACTATCTCGCGAAAATATGAGTAAGCCTATTATTCGGGGAAAAGGAGAGGATTCATTTGATGTTTAATCGTTTTACACAACGCGCACAAAAAGTATTACAGCTTGCACAAGAAGAGGCAATTCGTTGGAAGCACGAATCAATTGGAACAGAGCATATTCTTTTAGGGCTTATCCGCGAAGGTGGCGGTATTGCTGCAAAAGCATTAGAAGCCATTGATATTAGCCCTCAAATGATTGAAGCAGGTATTGAAGAGCTTGTAGGAAAAGGTAAAGAGGATGTTGGCCCAATTGTCCACTACACACCTCGAGCTAAAAAAGTAATAGAGCTATCAGTCGATGAATCACGTAAATTAGGCCATTCCTATATTGGAACAGAGCATTTACTATTGGCGCTTATTCGTGAAGGTGAAGGTATAGCGGCTCGTGTATTAAATAATGCCGGTGTCGGATTGAATAAAGCTCGTCAGCAAGTGCTATTGTTATTAGGCAATAACGACAATGCTCAATCTGGTCAACAAGCTGCACAGGCTGCCAATACACCAACACTAGATAGCCTTGCGCGTGATTTAACGCAAATTGCTCGTGAAGGCACTCTAGATCCGGTCATTGGTCGAAGCAAGGAAATTACACGTGTTATCGAGGTTCTTTCTCGCCGTACAAAAAATAACCCTGTATTAATCGGTGAGCCAGGTGTCGGTAAAACGGCTATTGCTGAAGGCTTAGCACAGCAAATTATTAATAATGAAGTGCCAGAAATTCTTCGTGATAAACGTGTTATGACACTTGATATGGGGACTGTTGTTGCCGGAACAAAATATCGCGGTGAATTTGAGGATCGCTTGAAAAAAGTAATGGATGAAATTCGCCAAGCTGGTAATGTAATTTTATTTATCGATGAATTGCATACATTGATCGGTGCCGGCGGTGCAGAAGGTGCCATTGATGCATCAAATATTTTAAAACCATCTTTAGCGCGTGGCGAGCTTCAATGTATTGGTGCAACAACACTAGATGAGTATCGCAAATATATTGAGAAGGATGCGGCATTAGAGCGCCGTTTCCAACCAATTCAAGTTGATGAGCCAACTGTAGAAGAAGCGATTCTAATTATTCAAGGCTTACGTGATCGTTACGAAGCACATCACCGTGTGAAAATTACAGATGAAGCAATTGAAGCGGCAGCAAAAATGAGTGACCGATATATTTCTGATCGATTCTTACCAGATAAGGCGATCGACTTAATTGATGAAGCAGGTTCTAAAGTACGCTTACGTTCATTCGCAGTGCCACCGAACTTAAAGGCACTTGAAGATAAGCTTGAAAGTGTACGTTCTGAAAAGAATGCGGCTGTCTCAGGTCAAGAATTTGAAAAAGCAGCATCTTTAAGAGATACAGAGCAAAAACTAAAAGATGAAATTGAAACTACGAGAAAAAATTGGAAAGAAGAGCAAGGAAAAGCCGAATCAAAAGTGACAGTGGATGATGTAGCAGCGGTAGTGTCTATGTGGACTGGAATTCCAGTATCAAAAATTGCTTCCGAAGAATCTTCTAAGTTATTACAACTTGAAGAAGAGTTACACAAACGTGTTGTAGGTCAAGGAGAAGCGGTAGAGGCAATTTCTCGCGCAATTCGTCGTGCAAGAGCTGGCTTGAAAGATCCGAAACGACCAATTGGTTCATTTATCTTCTTAGGCCCTACAGGGGTTGGTAAAACAGAGCTTGCTAGAGCATTAGCGGAAGTTATGTTTGGCGATGAGGACGCAATGATTCGTGTTGATATGTCTGAGTACATGGAAAAACATTCGACTTCACGTTTAGTTGGTTCACCTCCGGGCTATGTAGGCTTTGATGATGGCGGTCAACTAACAGAAAAGGTTCGTCGTAAACCATATTCTGTAGTATTACTAGATGAGATTGAGAAGGCTCATCCAGATGTTTTCAATATCTTACTTCAAGTACTTGAGGATGGCCGTTTAACAGATTCTAAAGGTCGCGTGGTGGATTTCCGCAACACAGTTGTTATTATGACATCAAACGTTGGTGCGGATGCTTTAAAATATCAGAAAAACCTTGGCTTCAATGTAGGTGGTACGGATACGAAGTATAAAGATATGAAGGGTACAATGCTGGAGGAACTGAAAAAAGCATTCCGCCCAGAATTCTTAAACCGTATCGACGAAATGATCGTCTTCCACTCACTAGAAAAAGAACATTTAAAAGAAATCGTAGCGATGATGGCGAATGCTTTAACAAAACGTCTAAAAGAGCAAGACATTTCGTTAGAGTTAACGGATTCGGCTCTTGAAAAAATTGCAGAGGAAGGCTACGATCCTCAATACGGTGCTCGCCCACTACGTCGTGCATTACAAAAACAAGTAGAAGACCGTTTATCGGAAGAACTGTTGAAAGGTAATGTAGAGAAGGGCAACCAAGTGATCATTGATTACGTGAATGATGAGTTTGTTGTAAAGAAAAAAGAGGAAGTTTCTACTTCTAAATAATCGCGATTTAAAAAGACAGCAAGGCTTTAAGTGCCAAGCTGTCTTTTTTTATGTACAATAATAAATATAAGAACAAATATTCGAGGTGAAGGCATTTTGGCAAAGAAAAAAACAAAATTTGTATGCTCAAGTTGTGGTTATGAATCCGCAAAATGGATGGGAAGATGTCCAGGATGTGGAGAATGGAATAAGATGGTCGAAGAGGTGGAGGTCGTTGCAAAAGGGCCGCGAGGTGCATTCCAACACTCTGCTACGGTTACCCAAAAGGCTCTCCCTATTATGCAAATTGAAGCTGCTGAGGAATCACGAGTTGCTACAGAAATGGGTGAACTTAACCGAGTATTAGGAGGAGGCATCGTACCAGGTTCTCTTGTGTTAATTGGGGGAGATCCTGGGATTGGGAAGTCGACGTTATTACTACAAGTATCTGCGTTGCTTTCGAATAAGGGACATCGTGTGCTCTATATTTCTGGTGAGGAATCCATCCGTCAAACAAAGCTGCGTGCAGAACGTTTAGGGGTGATCTCACAGGAACTTTATATATATTCTGAAACGAATTTAGAGTTTTTAAATCAGACCATTGATGATGTGCAGCCAAAGTTTGTTATTGTTGATTCTATTCAAACTGTTTTTCATCCAGAGGTAACGAGTGCACCTGGTAGTGTATCACAAGTGCGTGAATGTACAGCAGAACTTATGCGAATTGCAAAAACAAAAGGAATTGCCATATTTTTAGTCGGACATGTAACAAAAGAGGGACAAATTGCAGGACCACGTATTTTGGAGCATATGGTTGATACGGTATTGTATTTTGAAGGAGAACGACATCATAATCACCGTATTTTACGCAGCCAAAAAAACCGCTTTGGCTCTACGAATGAAATTGCTATCTTTGAAATGCTTCAGGGGGGCTTAAAGGAAGTGTTAAACCCGTCTGAGTTGTTCCTACAGGAGCGTTCACAGGGGGCGGCTGGGTCAACAGTCGTAGCCTCAATGGAAGGTACACGGCCAATTCTAGTTGAAATTCAGTCACTGGTAACACCAACAAGCTTTAATTATCCGAAACGAATGGCAACGGGTGTCGATCAAAATCGTGTGCAACTGCTTATGGCCGTCCTTGAAAAGAGAATGGGTCTCATGCTGCAGGCACAGGATGCATATATTAAAGTTGCTGGCGGCGTAAAGCTTGATGAGCCTGCCATTGATTTGGCTGTGTTGACAAGTATTGTTTCGAGTTTTAAGGATCAAGCTGTTAGGGCAACGGATTGCTTTATTGGGGAAGTAGGTTTGACAGGCGAGGTGCGTCGTGTATCTCGTATTGAACAACGTGTGATCGAAGCAGCAAAGCTGGGATTTAAACGGGCCTTCATACCAGCCTCAAATATCGGTGGCTGGGATTTCCCACAAGGTATTGAGATAGTTGGTGTAGAAACGATAAAGGATGCATTAAATGCTTGCTTTAGAGAGCTATAAAGAGGTTTGTGCATGTTGGACTATGTTCTGACATGCACTTTTAATTGCATGACTAGAATTCATAGATAGAAGGTAGGAAACTCTAAGAGGGGAAATGGCGTCTATGATAACGTCCGTAAAAGTGCTTGTTTAACTTCTTTCACCGGGTGTCCAAACACCCGCTAAAATAGAGGGACTCAGTCTGAAAATGCCACGTCCTGTGCATTACCGAGATGACCGACATCGTGTCGGCGCTCATGTAGTTGTTGCTGTCGCTTCGCTTTCGCACAGATAAAACCGTGTTGTTGCTGTCGCTTCGCTTACGCACAAAAAACATTTGCAGGCCTAAGCACAAAGCCGATTCTGGACGCAATTATGCGGAGGCATAATTGATTGCCCAGCGGATGCTAAAGAGCATTGTTGAGTATAGTGTGAAGAATTTTAGTAATCGATTTTCAGTAGACTCGGGATGATCAATAAATGGATGAAATTACCGATGCTTTGATGGGGTCATAAAAGATTTTCTGCAGTAAACTATGTATAATTATATATTAAGAATGGGAGGTGACAGTTTATGAAAAAATTTGTTCAAATTGCTTTTTTACTGATTGGAGGAGCATTGGGCCTTGTTTTCTTACCGCCATTATACGAATTGCTTCATTTATCATCTAATCCTTGGCTTGATAATCCTTACGTATCAGTAGCTTTAGGAGCGCTTTTACTATTTACATTATCATTTGCCTTTTCGGATTATTTTGTAAAGCTTATTAGCTGGATGGAAGAGGTGCTATTTAAAGTACCGGTTGGTGACTTATTATTTGGTACACTTGGACTTATTATTGGACTAATCGTTGCTTATTTCTTAGGATTTGCAATCGATAGTATGGATTTGCCGAGTTTTACAAAGGTTTTACCAATTATACTGTCATTTGTGCTTGGATATTTAGGGTTCCGTGTAGGCTTTAAAAAGCGAGATGAATTAATCCAGCTATTTACTTTGCGTGGTAACACTTCAAAGAAAAAACTAGCGGAAGGTGTAGAGCCTCAAGAGGTACGAGGAAGCTATAAACTGTTAGATACTAGTGTTATTATTGATGGTCGTATTGCAGATATTTCTGAAACAGGCTTTATAGAAGGTACACTAGTTGTACCCCAATTTGTTCTTACTGAGCTCCAGCATATTGCTGATTCTTCGGATACGTTAAAGCGTACAAGAGGGCGCCGCGGCTTAGATATTTTGAAAAAATTACAAGATGAACGTATGACGAATGTTGAGATTACTGAAGAGGACTTTGAGGATGTTCAAGAGGTTGACTTAAAGCTAGTGCGCCTTGCAAAGAAAAGGGGCATCGACACACAAATAGTGACGAACGACTTTAACCTTAACAAGGTTTGCGAGTTACACCACGTTAAAGTGCTGAATATCAATGATTTAGCAAATGCGGTCAAACCTGTCGTAATTCCAGGTGAGAATATGCAAGTGATGGTCATTAAAGATGGGAAAGAGCATAATCAAGGGGTTGCTTATTTAGATGATGGCACAATGATCGTTGTTGAAGGTGGACGTAGCTATATAGGACAGGCAATTACAGTAACCGTAACAAGTGTTCTTCAAACATCAGCAGGTCGTATGATTTTTGCTAAACCAAAGGATGACTAGGAAGTGGGAAATGTGCAATATGAAGTAGTATTGCCTGCTGCAGGAAGCGGAAAGCGAATGGGCGCAGGGCAAAACAAGTTATTTTTAAATCTTTTAGAAAAACCGATCCTCATACACACACTTGAGGTATTTGAACAGGATAGTCAGTGTACAGGTATTTGGCTTGCAGTAAAGCCTGAAGAGCGTGTATATATTCAAGAAATGCTAGAGAGGTATGGAATTACTAAAGTGAAAGGTTTACCTGATGGTGGTGCAGAGCGACAGCATTCCGTCCATTCGTGCGTGAAAGAAATGAAGCAGGTTGATATTGTGCTAGTGCATGATGCTGCGCGTCCATTTATTACTCACGACATTATAGAGAATCTTGTGCAAAATGCGCATGACTTTGGCGCTGCGATTGCGGGTGTTCGTGCGAAGGATACGATGAAAAAAGTACGTGATGGTGTTATTGAAGAGACGATTGACCGAGAAAGCTTATGGATGATTCAAACCCCGCAAGCATTTCAATTTGATTTGATTGTAGAGGCGGAGGATGTCGCTGAGAAGGTGGGCTTCCTTGGTACTGATGAAGCAATGCTTGTTGAACGTCTTGGCCATGAGGTGCATATTGTAGAAAGCAGCTACGAAAATGTAAAGATGACGACGCAAGAGGATTTAGTTTTTGGTGAAGCGATCTTGCGTAAACGTGCTTTGAAAAAAACATAATAACAAACTAATAATCTCATCAGCATTATAATTTGCTGATGAGATTTTACATTTATCTATCTTTCCGATTCCGGACGCAATTATGCCGAGGCATAATTGATTTCACAGTACTGTTCACTACCAACTCAATTTCCTAGGAAATATGTTAAAATGTGAGGGTATAATATAGAGTAAATATAAAAGTGAAGGAAGGTGAATGAGACTGCCTTAGAAGCTGAATAGAAGGTTTTTAAGTCTGCATACTTTTGAAGTAAATGAGCTTCGGTTGGTGGATTTTATTCGTTTATTTATCTTATTAGACAGTCTCAAAATCATATGTTTCGAGTAGGACAAGGATTTGACGTTCATGCATTTGAAGAAGGGCGTCCATTAATTATTGGTGGTATAACAATTCCTCATGAAAAAGGGTTAGTAGGGCATTCGGATGCAGATGTTTTATTACATACTGTAACAGATGCAGCGTTAGGGGCTATTGGTGAGGGGGATATCGGTCGTCATTTCCCGGATACAGATCCAGCATTCAAGGATGCTGATTCAGCGAAATTACTGGAGCATATTTGGAAAATCGTAGAGGATAAGGGCTATGTTCTAGGTAATGTGGATTGTACGATTATGGCACAACGTCCGAAAATGGCACCGTACATTGAACAAATGCAAAATCGTATTGCTGAATTGCTTCATGCAGAGCCTTCTCAAGTGAATGTTAAAGCAACAACAACTGAGCGTTTAGGTTTTACAGGTCGCGAGGAAGGGATCGCTGCGATGGCGACAATCCTATTGATGAAGAAATAAAAGCAGGCGCTCAGTGCTTTTATTTCCTGTAACAGAGTGGTAAAATGAACAAAGTCAATTTTTTGATCGAAAATTTAGGAGGCTTTTAATTATGGCGAAAGAAGTTCGTGTTCGTTACGCGCCATCCCCTACTGGTTTCTTACATATCGGTGGAGCGCGTACAGCGTTATTTAACTATTTATATGCAAAACATCATAACGGTAAATTTATCGTACGTATTGAGGATACAGATATTGAGCGTAATGTAGAGGGCGGAGAAGCATCTCAGCTAGATAATTTAAAATGGTTAGGTATGGAATATGATGAGTCGATCGATATCGGTGGACCATATGCACCTTATCGTCAAATGGAGCGTCTTGATATTTATAAAGAGCACGCTGAAAAGCTACTAGAGCAAGGTTTAGCTTACAAATGCTTCTGTTCTTCGGAGAAATTAGAAGCGTCTCGTGAAGAACAAAAAGCACGAGGTGTAGCAGCTCCAACTTATGATGGTACTTGTCGCAACTTATCAGCAGAGGAAGTTGCAGCTAAAGAAGCTGCTGGCGAATCGTATACAATTCGTATGCGCGTGCCTGAAAATGTAACATATGAGTTTGAGGATTTAGTACGTGGACAAGTATCGTTTGAGTCAAAAGATATTGGTGACTGGGTACTTGTTAAAGCAAACGGTATCCCAACGTATAACTATGCGGTAGTGCTAGATGATCACTTTATGGAAATTTCACATGTATTCCGTGGTGAAGAGCATTTATCCAATACACCAAAACAAATGATGATTTTTGATGCATTTGGCTGGGAATATCCACGCTTTGGTCATATGACATTAATCATTAATGAAAACCGCAAAAAATTATCAAAACGTGATGAATCAATTATTCAATTCGTAACACAATATAAAGATTTAGGTTACCTACCTGAAGCAATGTTCAATTTCTTCGCATTACTTGGCTGGTCTCCTGAAGGGGAAGAAGAGATTTTCTCAAAAGAAGAATTTATTAAACTCTTTGATGAAAAACGTCTTTCAAAATCACCATCTATGTTCGATAAACAAAAGCTTACTTGGATGAATAACCAATACATTAAAAAATTATCTTTAGAAGAAGTAGTGGCATTAGCTTTACCACACTTACAAAAAGCTGGTTTATTACCAGAGGAGCTAACAGAAGAAGAACGTGCATGGGCTACAGATTTAATCGCACTTTATCATGATCAAATGAGCTTTGGTGCTGAAATTGTAGAACTATCTCGCCTATTCTTTAACGATCATATTGAATATGATGAAGAAGCAAAAGCAGTTTTAGCAGGCGAGCAGGTACCTGAGGTAATGACTGCATTTAAAGCACAGCTTGAAGGTTTAGAGGAATTTACGCCTGATACTGTCAAAGCGGCTATTAAAGCTGTTCAAAAAGAAACAGGTCACAAAGGTAAAAATCTATTTATGCCAATCCGCGTCGTAACGACGGGTGAAACGCATGGTCCAGAGCTTCCTAACGCGATTTGCTTAATTGGCAAACAGAAAACAATTGATCGTGTAGAAAAATTTGCACAATAAGTAGAAATTGATTGACAATTTATCAGTTCGTTGTAAAATGTATTTACATTGAGAAAGCGTTGATAAGGAGAAGTAAGTGGCGCATGCTCTAAAGAGAGGACCATCACCGGCTGAAAGTGGTCTGAGCCTAGGCAAAACTGAAATGCACCTTTGAGCATAAAGCTGAACAAATAGTAGGCTTTATCGATTCGTTCCCGTTACAGAACGTCCAGAGTGGAAGGCATTCGCCTTCAATCAGAGTGGAACCGCGCAATTTTAGCGTCTCTGTCATCCCCTTTTAGGGGATGATAGGGGCGCTTTTTTATTTTCTGGACATAGGACTAGAAGTAGAGGATGCGCCAAATTTCACTCGACTAACTCTGCGGTGAAATCAACGTCAGCAGGCCAGGGATCCAGTTGACTGTGTGGGCTTTCAACTTCTTTCAGCGGGTGTCCAAACACCCACTGAAATAGAGGGACTTAGTCTAAGACCGCCACGTCCTGTGGCAATGACTGAGTGACTAACATCACGTTGGCCCAAAGCCTCCGGCGGATGTCACGGAATTATGCCGAGGCATAATTGATAGGTTCAAGGCAGATCAAAATGAAAAGGGGGAGCTTTTGTGTTTAAAAGAATGAAGGAAGATGTAGAAACGATTTTTGAGAATGATCCAGCAGCGCGCAGTGTATTCGAAGTGATATTAACATACTCGGGCCTGCACGCTACTTGGTCACATCGAGTTGCCCATTGGTTCTTTAAAAAGCGTTTTTATTTTATTGCCCGTACCATTTCACAAATTAGTCGCTTCTTTACTGGAATTGAAATTCACCCTGGAGCGAAAATCGGTCGACGTTTCTTTATTGACCATGGGATGGGCGTTGTCATTGGCGAAACATGTGAGATTGGTGATAATGTAACGTTGTATCAAGGTGTTACTTTAGGTGGTACAGGGAAAGAAAAGGGAAAACGCCATCCGACATTAGAGGATAATGTACTGGTTGCAACAGGTGCAAAAGTGTTAGGTTCTATTACAATTGGTGAAAATAGTAAAATTGGTGCAGGTTCAGTTGTCTTAAAAGAAGTGCCACCAAATGCTACGGTTGTCGGTATTCCTGGTAAAATAGTGATTAAGGATGGAGTTCGTCTAGAGAAAAAACTAGACCACCAAAATATACCTGACCCTGTAGAAGAACGTTGTCAAGCTTTCGAGAAGCAGATTGCAGCATTGAATCAGGAAATCGAAAGCTTACAAAAGGAGAGAGAAACACAATGAGTATTCAAATTTTCAACTCATTAACACGACAAAAGGAAACTTTCGTACCGCTGGAGGAAGGCAAAGTAAAAATGTACGTTTGCGGTCCGACAGTCTATAACTACATTCATATTGGGAATTCACGTCCTGTAATTGTCTACGATACAGTGCGTCGTTATTTTCAATACAAAGGCTACGATGTGAAATTTGTTTCAAATTTCACAGATGTGGACGACAAAATTATTAAGGCTGCTAATGAACTTGGAGAAGAAGTTCATGAATTAACGGAACGCTTTATTGATGCGTACTTTGAAGATGTTACAGCGTTAGGCTGCAAGAAAGCGGATGTACATCCACGCGTAACAGAGCATATGGATGATATCATTCAATTCATTCAAGTTTTAATCGATAAGGGCTATGCTTATGAGTCAGCTGGTGATGTTTATTACCGAACTCGTAAATTTAATGGTTACGGTAAATTATCTCACCAAGCGGTAGATGATTTAAAGATTGGTGCTCGTATAGAAGCAGGCGAGAAAAAAGATGATGCGTTAGATTTCGCTCTATGGAAAGCTGTGAAGCCAGGTGAAATTTACTGGGAAAGTCCGTGGGGCAAAGGACGTCCAGGTTGGCATATTGAATGCTCAGTAATGGCGCGTGAGCATTTAGGAGATACTATGGATATTCATGCTGGTGGGCAAGATTTAACATTCCCGCATCATGAAAATGAAATTGCACAATCTGAAGCTCATAATGATAAAACGTTCGCGCGTTATTGGATGCACAATGGGTATATTAATATTGATAATGAAAAAATGTCCAAATCTCTTGGTAATTTTATACTTGTTAATGATATTCGTAAGCAAATTGACCCGCAAATTTTACGCTTCTTTATGCTTTCAGTGCATTATCGTCATCCGATTAACTTTGCGAAGGATTTAGTAGATGCAGCCACAAATGGTTTAGAACGAATTCGTACTGCCTACAACAATGTCAAACACCGTTTAACAGCAACAGCAAGCTTAGGCGATCACTCAGAAGAATGGCTTGAAAAAATTGCTGAACAAAAAGCTCATTTTGAAGAAGCGATGGATGATGATTTTAATACAGCCAACGCCATTTCCGTATTATTTGAATTAGCGCGTATCGCAAATATTTATTTAAATGAAACGAATACTGATGAAAAAGTATTATTGAGTTTTACTGAAACTTTTGAGGTGTTAGGTGACGTCTTAGGTATTGAATTTGCAAAAGAAGAAGAGTTATTAGACGAAGAAATTGAAGCACTTTTACAGGAGCGTATAGAAGCTCGTAAAAATCGTGATTTTGCTCGTTCAGATGAAATTCGTGACCATTTGCAAGCGCAAGGTATCATTTTAGAAGATACGCGACAAGGAACTAGATGGAAACGAGGGTAAGTGATTTGGATAAACTCCGCAACGAAGATGTCAAGCAATTGAATGCATTAGCGTTAGCCTATATGGGGGACGCGGTTTTAGAACAAAAGATACGAGAGCATTTACTACGTGCCGGCCGCGTCAAACCTAACACACTTCATAGAGAAGCGACACATTACGTATCAGCGAAAGCACAATCTATGATTGTACATCGAATGATGGATGAAGGCTTTTTAACAGAGGAGGAGTTGGCTGTGTTCCGTCGTGGACGCAATGCCAAATCCGGCTCTGTGCCCAAAAATACAGATGTTCAAACATACCGTAATAGCTCAGGCTTTGAGGCTGTGCTTGGTAGTTTATATTTATTAAATGAATTAGAACGCGTTTATGCAATCATTGCATACGCTATTCAAATAATCGAGGAATCGAAAGGAGTGTCAAATTAATGGCAGAGCAAAATGGAGAAATTATTGCCGGTAAAAACCCAGTGTTAGAAGCACTTCGTGCAGGCCGCGATATGAATAAAGTATGGATTGCAGAAGGTGTGAAAAAATCAGGGGTTAATGAACTTCTAGATTTGGCACGAGAACGTGGTGTCATTGTTCAATTTGTCCCGAAAAAAAAGGTCGATCAATTATCAGATGCCAATCACCAAGGAATTGTTGCCTCTGTTGCAGCATATAGATATGCAGAGCTAGAGGAGTTATTTGCTGCGGCGGCAAAAAAACAAGAAGACCCATTCTTCTTAATTTTGGATGAGCTAGAGGACCCGCATAATCTAGGTTCTATTATGCGAACTGCTGATGCGATAGGTGTGCACGGCATTATTATTCCGAAGCGCCGTTCTGTGAGTTTGACAGCAGTAGTGGCAAAGTCATCAACTGGAGCAATTGAGCATGTACCTGTTGTGCGTGTTAATAATCTAGCGCAGACGGTAGATGAGCTAAAAGAACGAGGAGTATGGATTGCAGGTACAGATGCCAAAGGTTCTGCAGACTATCGTAAAATGGATGCAACATTGCCGCTTGCGATTATTATTGGTAGTGAAGGCAAAGGAATGAGCCGCTTATTAAAAGAGAAATGTGACTTTTTATATCATTTACCGATGGTTGGGCATGTCACATCACTAAATGCATCGGTAGCTGCTGCACTTTTAATGTACGAAGTGTATCGTAAACGTCAAGAAGCGAATGATTGACAATGAACAACATTTTGCTTGTTGACGGCTATAATATGATAGGAGCTTGGAAAGAGCTACGACCATTACGTGATACAAATTTTGAAGATGCCCGTAAGAGATTGATTGAGCTTATGGCTGAGTATAAGGCAGCTATGGGGTGGCGCGTAATTATAGTTTTTGACGCACATCTTGTATCGGGTGTGGAGCAAACTTATTTAGAAAACGATGTCGAAATCATTTATACACGGAAAAACGAAACAGCAGATGAACGTATTGAAAAAATGACACACGAACTAAAGGCTAGAAATGTACAGATTCACGTAGCAACCTCCGATATGGCAGAGCAAAACGTTATTTTTGGTAATGGTGCTCTGCGAAAGTCGGCAAGAGAGCTAGAAATTGATATGGGTATTATCCAACATAAAATTTCTCACGATGTGAAACAAAAACATGATAGCAAACCGCCATCTCGCATGGAGCTTAAGCCGGATGTTGCTTTAGCCTTTGAAAAGTGGCGGCGTGGTTTGAAATGATTGATTGACTCATATTTTCCAATTCCGTTATACTGTTCCTATTATCTGTTGTGGCTGAGGTGATACCATGTTTAAAAATAGTATTGTACAAGTGACACAAGATTTTGAACGATTCAATGATGAAGAACTTATTGAAATGGTGCATCAAGGTAATACAGATGCGTTGGATTATTTAATTACGAAATACCGTTTGTTAGTAAGAGCAAAGGCTAGATCTTATTTTTTAATTGGTGCAGATAAGGAAGACATTGTGCAAGAGGGCATGATTGGTTTATATAAAGCCATTCGCGATTTTAAGGGAGATAAGCTTGCTTCTTTTCGAGCTTTTGCTGAGCTATGTATTACAAGGCAGATTATTACGGCTATTAAAACAGCTACAAGACAAAAGCATATTCCACTAAATTCATATGTTTCTTTGGACAAGCCTATTTTTGATGAAGAGTCAGATCGTACTTTAATGGATGTATTAACGGGTGCTATTATGGATGATCCGGAAGAGTTAATGATTCATAGAGAAGAGTATGGCTACTTAGAAGAAAAGATGGGTGAGATTTTAAGTGAACTAGAACTACAAGTGTTAGCTCTTTACTTAGATGGTCAGTCTTATCATGAAATTTCTGCAAAACTAAATCGTCATGTGAAGTCTATTGACAATGCTTTACAACGAGTAAAGCGTAAATTAGAGCGACATTTAGTGCTTGAAGAAATGTCTTAGCGGTTGTATGCCTTTATTGACATTGACAAATATAGGTGTTAGTCTTGAAAAGACAAAGTGCCGAAAAGGTGATTATATGGCAAAAAAAGTCGTTCTAAATTGCGAAAAATGCGGATCGAGAAATTATACGTTTCCAGCTAAGGAAGATTCAAATGTACGCCTCGAATTAAAGAAATTTTGCTCGCATTGCAATGAACATACAGTGCATAAACAAACGCTATAAAATGATTTGTAAATAGACAGATATGATTGATTCGGAGGTTAGGCTAGAATGGGCAAGATTAAAGGCTTTTTCAGCAATGTAATGTCGGAAATGCGCAAAACAAGCTGGCCAAAAAGTAAAGAACTGACGAAATATACAGTCGTTGTAATTTCAACTGTTGTAATTATGGCTTTATTTTTTGTGTTAGTAGACTTAGGTATTTCATCATTATTCCGCTGGTACTTAGAGTTATAATTTAGTAAATAGCATGTTAATACTTCTGAAATAGCCCGTCATTACAATAAACGGGTTTTTTCGTTTGTTTTATGAAGTGATCAGCAGTAAAATATTCTCAATATGGTAAGTATGCTACTAGGGATAGTATGAGGGTAGCAATAGATGACTATGCTAGATTAGGTATATATCATCAGGCTTTCGCTAGCTATTAGCGAAAGCTGCGTTTTTCTAATGAGCAGTTTGTGAAAAGAGTAAAGAATGCACTTAGCATATCCGATTCATTTTCACTTTTATTTGTAAGGGAGGGACGGACGAGGAGTCCTATTAGTTATGGAGAAAAATTGGTATGTTGTTCATACGTATTCAGGGTATGAAAACCGCGTAAAAGCAAACCTAGAGAAACGTGTAGAAACAATGGGTATGCAAGATAAGATTTTCAGAGTTATTGTGCCTGAACACGAAGAAACAGAAATGAAGGATGGGAAAAAGCGTACAATGATGCGTAAAGTTTTCCCTGGTTATGTTTTAGTAGAGCTAATTATGACAGATGATTCATGGTATGTTGTACGTAATACGCCAGGTGTAACTGGCTTTATCGGTTCATCTGGTGGTGGTGCGAAGCCAACACCTTTATTACCTGAAGAAGCGGATCGTCTACTAGAGCAAATGGGCATGACTGACAAAGTTGTCGCGATTGACATTTCTATTGGAGAAGCGGTAGAAGTATTAGAAGGGCCTTTCGCGCACTTCCAAGGACGTGTTGAAGAAATTGACACTGAAAAAGGAAAAGTGAAGGTTTCTGTCGACATGTTTGGTCGCGAAACAATTATGGAACTTGATTTTGAGCAAATACAAAAAATGTAGTTTTGGCAACTGAAGTGTCGTATGTCTGATGAGTATGTCACAGAATTTGTTATTTACTACTTGCTTAAAAAAAATAAAAGTGGTATCATTTCAAAGGTCAGACTGTCATACTTTGGTTTGACGTCTGCAATGATAATTTTAATGTTATCGGCACTTAGCTGACAGACAGATATTGAGTGGGAGGGGCAACCCAATTACCACATCACGGACTTAAGGAGGTGTGTCTCGTGGCTAAAAAAGTTATTAAAGTTGTTAAACTTCAAATCCCTGCTGGTAAAGCAAATCCAGCTCCGCCGGTTGGTCCTGCATTAGGTCAAGCGGGTGTGAACATTATGGGATTCTGTAAAGAATTCAACGCGCGTACTGCAGATCAAGCTGGTCTTATTATTCCAGTTGAAATTTCAGTATTCGAAGATCGTTCATTCACTTTCATTACAAAAACTCCACCTGCAGCAGTATTACTTAAAGTAGCAGCTGGTATCCAATCTGGATCAGGTGAACCAAACCGTAACAAAGTGGCAACGGTTAAGCGTGATAAAGTTCGCGAAATCGCTGAAACTAAAATGCCAGACCTTAACGCTGCTTCAGTTGAAGCTGCAATGTTAATGGTTGAAGGTACTGCACGAAGCATGGGTATTGTTATCGAAGACTAATCCCATTACTTGATGATGTATTTGTTTTTTGGAAGGTTGCGGAGTTTCTTTGTGAACGCGCAACCTTTATTCGTGGGAGGTAAAATCCGCTATAACCACAATCAAGGAGGAATTATATAATGGCTAAAAAAGGTAAAAAACTGCAAGATGCAGCAAAATTAATCGACCGTAACGCAGTATACGGCGCACAAGAAGCAATCGAACTTGCTCAAAAAACTAGCTCAGTGAACTTCGACGCTACTGTAGAAGTTGCTTTCCGTTTAGGAATCGATACTCGTAAAAATGACCAACAAATCCGTGGTGCAGTAGTGTTACCAAACGGTACTGGTAAAACTCAACGCGTATTAGTATTCGCTAAAGGTGAAAAACTTAAAGAAGCTGAAGCAGCTGGTGCTGACTATGTAGGCGATGCAGAATACATCCAAAAAATCCAACAAGGTTGGTTCGATTTCGATGTAATCGTTGCAACTCCTGATATGATGGGTGAAGTTGGTAAACTTGGTCGTGTGTTAGGACCTAAAGGTTTAATGCCAAACCCTAAAACTGGTACAGTTACTTTCGACGTAACAAAAGCGATCGAAGAAATTAAAGCTGGTAAAGTAGAATACCGTGCTGATAAAGCTGGTATTATCCACGCTCCTATCGGTAAAGTTTCTTTCTCTGCAGAAAAATTAGTAGAAAACTTCTTAACTGTATTTGATGTAGTACAAAAAGCAAAACCTGCTGCTGCTAAAGGTACTTACATGAAATCTGTAAACGTTACAACTACAATGGGCCCAGCTATTAAAGTTGACGCTTCAAGTGTAGCAGTAAAATAATTAGTTTTTTTATATAAATCTGTTGACGGCTCTGTCTATCTGTGATATGATGGATGCTGTTGTGAATCATCCATTTGTACCGTAGACAGTAGGAGTGACTTGTCACTTAATGATCCTACCGAGGACATCGGAATTCGGATTCTTATTTTAAAGATGATGACTTTCAGCCTCTGTGTCTATTTGACTCGGAGGCTTTTCTTTTGTCGGTATAAATGACCCATTCTAATAGGAGGTGTCATCATGAGCAAAGCAATCGAAAACAAACAAGTACAAGTTCAAGAGATTACTGAGAAATTCCAAAACGCTGCTTCTGTAGTAGTTGTGGATTACCGTGGTCTTAACGTTACACAAGTGACTGAGCTTCGTAAACAACTTCGTGAAGCTGGCGTTGAGTTCAAAGTTTACAAAAACACTTTAACTCGTCGTGCGACTGAAGCTGTTGGTCTTGAAGGAATCAATGACGTATTAGTTGGTCCTAACGCAATTGCGTTCTCTAATGAAGATGTTGTAGCTCCTGCTAAAATCATCAACGAGTTCGCTAAGAAAAATGAAGCTTTAGAAATTAAAGCAGGTATTATTGAAGGTACAATCTCTTCTGCTGAAGATGTTAAAGCACTTGCAGAACTTCCATCACGCGAAGGTCTTCTTTCTATGCTTTTATCTGTACTTCAAGCTCCAGTGCGCAACTTCGCACTTGCAACAAAAGCTGTTGCAGAACAAAAAGAAGAACAAGGCGCGTAATTTCATACGCACTATAACTTCTGCGGCCTAACCCGCAACAAAAAAACATTATCCAATTAGGAGGAAATTATAATGAATAAAGAGCAAATCTTAGAAGCTATCAAAGCTATGACAGTTCTTGAATTAAACGATTTAGTAAAAGCTATCGAAGAAGAATTCGGTGTAACAGCTGCTGCTCCTGTAGCAGTAGTAGGTGGTGCTGCTGCTGGCGCTGCTGAAGAAAAAACTGAGTTTGACGTAGTACTAGCATCTGCTGGTGGCGAAAAAATCAAAGTTATCAAAGCGGTTCGTGAAATCACTGGTTTAGGTCTTAAAGAAGCTAAAGAAGTAGTAGATAACGCTCCTAAAGCTCTTAAAGAAGGCGTTTCTAAAGATGAAGCTGAACAAATCAAAGCTAAGCTTGAAGAAGTTGGCGCATCTGTAGAAGTTAAGTAATCTCGCATTACTTTTAAACAAAAGGAAAGCTCGTCATTGCGGCGAGCTTTTTTTCTTCATTCTGAGGAGGCGTGGAAATGTCAGATCACTATTATACAAGTAAGCCTCAAACTGAGAGTAAACCTCGTCACTGGACATTCAAATTGTTAGGGCATACGTTTTCCTTCGAAACGGATGCAGGGGTATTTAGTAAAAGCGAAGTAGATTTTGGATCCCGTGTTTTAATAGATGCTTTTCAAATGCCTGATATTGATGGTGCAATTTTTGATGTGGGGTGTGGGTATGGACCAATCGGATTATCGATTGCCAAAACAAACCCAGATCGTACCGTTCTTATGATGGATATAAACGAACGTGCAGTTGCACTCTCTCAAAAAAATGCGCAAGTAAACGGTGTTCAAAATGTACGGATATTTGTGAGTGACGGACTATCGATGGTTGATAACGATGTAAAAGCCGCAGCTATTTTAACCAATCCTCCAATTCGCGCAGGAAAGGAAACAATTTTCCGTTTTTACGATGGAGCTTATGATAAGTTAGTGTCATCTGGCGAGCTGTGGGTAGTCATACAGAAGAAGCAAGGTGCGCCATCAACGGTAAGTTATTTAGAAGAAAAGTTTTCTGAAGTCGATGTTGTGGAAAAGAAAAAAGGGTACTGGATAGTTTGTGCGAAAAAATAAATGAAATATGCATAAATTATTGACTTGACAAATCGGCTATGATAATATGATAAAATGCAAAAATATTATTTTGAGGTCGTATGCCCTTTTGTATATGATTGTTGTAATGTGGGTATACTTGCCAAGATAAGTTTAGTTAACCGAAAATGAGATCTTTTTGAAGACTCGTTTTCTTTTTGTCTTTCGAAATCATACACTATTTGTATGATTTTGCAAAGACCAAATATCGCTTTATTGAGGGGTGAATGAGTTGACAGGTCAACTAGTTCAGTATGGACAACACCGCCAGCGTAGAAGCTTTGCGCGTATTAACGAGGTGCTTGAGCTTCCAAATCTGATTGAGATTCAAACGGCGTCTTACGAGTGGTTCCTTGAAGAAGGTCTACGTGAAATGTTCCGTGACATTTCGCCGATCGAGGACTTTACAGGTAATCTTTCATTAGAATTCATCGATTATTCATTAGGAGATCCTAAGTATGAAGTCGATGAGTGTAAAGAGCGAGATGTTACTTACGCAGCTCCATTACGTGTGAAAGTACGTCTTTACAACAAAGAAACAGACGAAGTGAAGGAACAGGATGTCTTCATGGGTGACTTCCCATTAATGACAGAAACAGGTACGTTCATTATCAATGGTGCTGAACGTGTTATCGTTTCACAATTAGTTCGTTCACCGAGTGTATATTTCCATGATAAAACTGATAAAAACGGTAAGAAAGGTTTCGGAGCAACAGTTATTCCGAACCGTGGTGCATGGTTGGAATATGAAACTGACGCGAAAGATGTAGTATATGTGCGTATTGATCGTACTCGTAAGCTACCAGTAACAGTGTTACTTCGTGCATTAGGCTTCGGTTCAGACCAAGAAATTATCGATATTATCGGTGATAATGAATATTTACGTAATACGTTAGAAAAGGATAACTCTGAAAGTACTGAAAAAGCACTTTTAGAAATCTATGAACGTTTACGTCCAGGTGAGCCACCAACAGTTGAAAGTGCGAAGAGTTTATTATACTCTCGTTTCTTTGATGCGAAACGCTATGATTTAGCGAATGTTGGTCGCTACAAAATGAATAAAAAGCTTCATATCAAAAATCGTTTATTTAACCAAACGATTGCTGAAACGCTTGTAGACCCAGAAACAGGCGAAATTTTAGTAGAAAAAGACACAGTTCTTGACCGTCGTACTTTAGATAAAATCTTACCGTATCTAGAAGATTCATCAAAAGGAATCGGTTACCGCACTTTATCACAAGTAGGTGGAGTGCTTGAGGATGATGTAACAATCCAGTCTATTAAAATTTATGCACCAAAAGATGAAGCGCAAAAAGAAATCAATATTATTAGTAATGCGTACATCGATGAAGAAGTGAAGAATATTACACCTGCTGACGTATTATCTTCAGTAAGTTATTTCTTCAACTTACTTTATCAAGTAGGGGCAACAGATGATATCGACCACTTAGGTAACCGTCGTCTACGCTCTGTTGGTGAACTTTTACAAAACCAATTCCGTATCGGTTTATCTCGTATGGAACGTGTAGTACGTGAGCGTATGTCTATTAACGATACAGCTGCTATCGTACCGCAACAATTAATTAATATTCGTCCAGTAATTGCGTCAATTAAAGAGTTCTTTGGTAGCTCTCAATTATCACAATTCATGGACCAAACAAACCCATTGGCAGAGTTAACGCATAAACGTCGTCTATCTGCATTAGGACCTGGTGGTTTAACACGTGAGCGTGCTGGTTTCGAAGTACGTGACGTTCACTATTCTCACTATGGTCGTATGTGTCCAATCGAGACACCAGAGGGTCCAAACATTGGTTTAATCAACTCATTATCTTCATTTGCCAAAGTAAATAAATTTGGATTCATTGAAACACCTTATCGTCGTATTGACCACGAAACAGGTAAAGTATCGGATCAAATTGATTATTTAACAGCTGATGAAGAAGATAACTACTATGTAGCACAAGCAAACTCACCATTAAATCCTGATGGTACATTTGCTAAAGACGAAGTAGTAGGTCGTTTCCGTGGGGATAATACAGTATTTAACAAATCGCAAATGGACTATATGGATGTATCTCCTAAACAAGTAGTGTCAGCTGCGACTGCATGTATCCCGTTCTTAGAAAACGATGACTCGAACCGTGCACTTATGGGTGCCAACATGCAACGTCAAGCGGTTCCTCTTCTTAACCCAAAAGCACCATTCGTTGGTACTGGTATGGAACACGTTGATGCGCGTGACTCAGGTGCAGCTGTAGTAGCGAAATATGATGGTATTGTTGAGCATGTTGAAGCTCGCTCTATCCGTGTTCGCCGTATCGAAGTCGTTGACGGTAAAGAGGTTAAAGGCGATTTAACAAAATATAAATTACAAAAATTCACTCGTTCTAACCAAGGTACTTCATACAACCAACGTCCACTTGTAAAAGTTGGCGAACGTGTGAAACCTCGTGACATTTTAGCAGACGGTCCATCTATGGAAAATGGTGAACTTGCTCTTGGTCGCAACGTACTTGTTGCGTTCATGACTTGGAACGGCTTTAACTATGAGGATGCTATTATCATGAGCGAACGCCTTGTAAAAGAGGATGTTTATACATCTGTTCATATTGAAGAATATGAATCAGAGTCTCGTGATACAAAATTAGGACCTGAAGAAATCACTCGCGATATTCCAAACGTCGGGGAAGATGCACTTCGTAATTTAGATGAACGTGGTATCATTCGCATTGGTGCGGAAGTACGTGACGGTGACATTCTTGTAGGTAAAGTAACACCTAAAGGGGTTACAGAATTAACAGCTGAAGAACGCTTATTACATGCTATCTTCGGTGAAAAAGCTCGTGAAGTTCGTGATACTTCATTACGCGTACCACATGGTGCTGGCGGTATTATTCTTGACGTAAAAGTATTTAACCGTGAAGATGGCGACGAATTACCACCAGGTGTTAACCAATTAGTTCGTGCTTACATTGTTCAAAAGCGTAAAATCCGCGTAGGGGACAAAATGGCCGGACGTCATGGTAACAAAGGGGTTATCTCTCGTATCTTACCGGAAGAGGATATGCCATTCATGCCAGACGGTACTCCTGTTGATATCATGTTAAACCCACTTGGTGTACCTTCTCGTATGAACATCGGACAAGTTTTAGAATTACACTTAGGTATGGCTTCTCGTTCCCTAGGCATTCATATGGCAACTCCAGTATTTGATGGTGCCAACGAAGAAGATGTTTGGGAAACAATGGAAGAAGCAGGCATGAACCGTGATGGTAAAACGACCCTGTATGATGGACGTTCAGGTGAACCATTTGATAACCGTGTATCAGTAGGGATCATGTACATGATCAAACTTGCCCACATGGTTGATGATAAACTTCACGCACGTTCAACTGGTCCTTACTCGCTTGTTACGCAACAGCCACTTGGTGGTAAAGCACAGTTCGGTGGACAACGCTTTGGTGAGATGGAGGTATGGGCACTTGAAGCATACGGTGCTGCTTATACTCTTCAAGAAATCTTAACAGTTAAATCCGATGACGTTGTTGGTCGTGTGAAAACATACGAAGCAATCGTTAAAGGTGAAAGTGTACCAGAGCCAGGCGTTCCTGAATCATTCAAAGTATTGATTAAAGAACTTCAATCTCTTGGTATGGATGTGAAAATGTTAACGATCAATGATGAAGAAGTAGAGCTTCGCGACTTAGACGAAGAAGAAGATCTTCAACCAGCTGATGCACTTAACATTGCACCACAGCAAGATAAAGAAGAAGAGCCAGTAGAGTCTTTTGAATAATGGAACACGTTAATTCACATTATTAGTGAACACGGTCAAAGTTATTTTTCAAATTAGTCGGGCAGGATTTAACGCCCTGTCCGGCTTTTTCTTTCAATAAATCATTCTATTTCTAATCTTTTGCTAAAGAGAAATGATTCTTGCAAACGATTATCGAGCTGCGTAAAAGAGTCTTTTTAAAGACCTATACTAGAGGGAGGTAGGCTCCTTGATAGACGTTAATGAATTTGAATATATGAAAATTGGTTTAGCTTCTCCTGACAAGATCCGTTCTTGGTCATACGGTGAAGTTAAAAAACCTGAAACAATTAACTATCGTACTTTAAAACCAGAAAAAGATGGTTTATTCTGTGAGCGTATTTTCGGTCCAACTAAGGACTGGGAGTGTCATTGTGGTAAATACAAACGTGTACGCTATAAAGGCGTAGTTTGTGATCGTTGTGGAGTTGAAGTAACACGCTCTAAAGTTCGTCGTGAACGTATGGGCCACATCGAATTAGCAGCACCAGTATCTCATATCTGGTACTTCAAAGGTATTCCTAGCCGTATGGGTCTTATTTTAGATATGTCCCCACGTGCACTAGAAGAAGTAATTTACTTTGCTTCTTACGTTGTAATCGAGCCAGGCGCTACAAACTTAGAAAGTAAACAACTACTTTCTGAAAAAGAGTACCGCGCATATCGCGAAAAATTTGGCAAAACATTCGAAGCAGCTATGGGTGCGGAAGCAATTAAAAGATTATTAGGCAAAATTGATCTTGAAGATGAAACTTATTCTTTAAAAGAAGAATTAAAATCAGCACAAGGTCAACGACGTACACGTGCCATTAAACGTCTTGAAGTTGTTGAATCATTCCGTAACTCAGGTAACTCTCCTGAATGGATGATTTTAGATGTACTACCGGTTATTCCACCAGAGCTTCGTCCGATGGTGCAATTAGATGGTGGCCGTTTCGCAACTTCTGACTTAAACGATTTATATCGTCGTGTAATCAACCGTAATAACCGTTTAAAACGTTTACTAGACCTTGGTGCTCCAAGTATCATCGTACAAAACGAAAAACGTATGTTACAAGAAGCTGTTGATGCATTAATTGATAACGGACGTCGTGGTCGTCCTGTAACAGGTCCTGGTAACCGTCCATTAAAATCACTTTCACATATGCTGAAAGGTAAACAAGGTCGTTTCCGTCAAAACTTACTTGGTAAACGTGTTGACTACTCTGGTCGTTCGGTTATCGTAGTAGGTCCAAACTTAAAAATGTACCAATGTGGTCTACCAAAAGAAATGGCAATTGAATTATTCAAGCCTTTCGTAATGAAAGAGTTAGTAGAACGTGGCCTAGCTCATAATATTAAATCTGCTAAACGTAAAATCGAGCGTTTAAACAACGATGTATGGGACGTTTTAGAAGATGTAATTCGTGAGCATCCAGTATTACTAAACCGTGCACCTACGCTTCACCGTCTTGGTATTCAAGCGTTTGAACCAACACTAGTTGAAGGTCGTGCTATTCGTCTTCACCCATTAGTATGTACAGCTTACAACGCTGACTTCGATGGTGACCAAATGGCGGTTCACGTACCATTATCAGCGGAAGCGCAAGCAGAGGCTCGTCTTCTAATGCTTGCTGCACAAAATATCCTGAACCCGAAAGACGGTAAACCAGTTGTTACACCATCACAAGATATGGTATTAGGAAACTACTACTTAACACTTGAACGTGAAACAGCTCGTGGCGAAGGAACAATTTTCTATGGGCCAAACGAAGTATTAATTGCATATGATACAGGTCATGTTCATTTGCATACTCGTATTGCTATTAAAGCAAGTTCGTTAAACAACCCAACATTTAGTGAGGAACAAAATAATATGTTCCTATTAACGACTGTTGGTAAAGTAATCTTTAACGAAATCTTGCCTAAATCATTCCCATACATTAATGAGCCAACTGATTTCAACTTAGAGCAAGAAACACCAAGCAAATACTTTGTTAACTTAACAATTGATGAAGAAACGGTAACAGAGCTTGAAGCAGATACTGCTTATAATGGGCTTGATGAAAAAGGTAAAGTGGATGCACAACGCACAGCTGTACTGCGCAAACACTTTGCATCAGTACCAGTTGTAAATCCATTCCGTAAAAAATTCTTAGGTAATATCATTGCGGAAGTATTTAAACGTTTCCACATTACTGAAACATCTAAAATGCTTGACCGCATGAAAAACCTAGGATTCAAATATTCAACACGCGCTGGTATCACTGTAGGTGTATCTGACATCGTCGTATTACCAGACAAAGGCGAAATTTTAGCGGTAGCTCAAGACAAAGTAGATAAAGTTCAAGCGCAATTCCGTCGTGGTTTCATCACGGAAGATGAGCGTTATGATCGCGTTATCTCAAGCTGGAGTGCTGCGAAAGATGAAATTCAATCGAAGCTGATGAAGTCGCTTGAGAAAACAAACCCAATCTTTATGATGTCTGACTCAGGTGCCCGTGGTAACGCATCTAACTTTACACAGTTAGCTGGTATGCGTGGTCTGATGGCCAACCCGGCTGGTCGTATCATCGAACTTCCAATTAAATCTTCATTCCGTGAAGGTTTAACGGTATTAGAGTACTTCATCTCAACTCACGGTGCTCGTAAAGGTCTTGCCGATACAGCCTTAAAAACTGCCGATTCAGGTTACTTAACACGTCGTCTTGTTGACGTTGCACAAGATGTAATCGTTCGTGAGGATGACTGTGGAACTGACCGAGGTTTAACAATCGGTGCGTTAATGGAAGGCACAGAGATAATTGAAGCGTTAGATGAACGTATTATCGGTCGTCATACGAAGAAAACAATCCACCATCCAGAAACAGGCGAAGTAATTTTAGAAAAAGACGGTTTGATCGACCAAGATATCGCTCGTATCATTATAGAGCTAGGTATCGAAGAAGTTACAATCCGTTCTGCGTTTACATGTAATACAAAACATGGCGTATGTAAAAAATGTTACGGCATGAACTTAGCAACAGGTGAAGAGGTTGAAGTTGGAGAAGCAGTTGGTATTATTGCGGCTCAATCAATCGGTGAACCAGGTACACAATTAACAATGCGTACATTCCATACAGGTGGGGTTGCCGGGGATGATATTACACAAGGTCTTCCACGTATCCAAGAGATTTTTGAAGCACGTAATCCTAAAGGTCAATCAGTTATTTCTGATATCGCAGGTACTGTTTCGGACATCACTGAAATCCGTGAAGGTCTAAAAGAGATTACAATTGAAGGTGAAGTAGAAACACGTAAATACGCAGCACCTTACAATGCTCGTCTGAAAGTACAAGAAGGCGACTTTGTAGAACGTGGTCAAGTATTAACAGAAGGTTCTATCGATCCAAAACAATTGTTAAAAGTTAAAGACGTTTCAACAGTTCAAGTATACCTGTTAAAAGAAGTACAAAAAGTATACCGTATGCAAGGGGTAGAAATTGGTGACAAACATATCGAGGTAATGGTTCGCCAAATGCTTCGTAAAGTACGTGTAATTGAAGCTGGAGATACAGAATTATTACCAGGTTCATTACTAGATATTCACCAATTCTCAGAGGCAAACGTAGATGCTGTTATGAATGGCAAAAACCCTGCAACTTGTCGTCCTGTTATCCTAGGTATTACAAAAGCGTCTCTTGAAACAGAATCATTCTTATCTGCTGCATCATTCCAAGAAACAACTCGTGTGTTAACGGATGCTGCTATTAAAGGTAAACGTGATGAACTTCTTGGTCTGAAGGAAAACGTAATTATCGGTAAACTTGTTCCTGCAGGTACTGGTATGCAACGTTACCGTCAAATCCGTATTGAAAAAGATGAGCTTGACACAGAAAATTTAATTTCTGCTGAATAATCATTAAAATAAGTGCCGAGGAGATGTATTTTTATCATCTCTTCGGACTTTTTAAAGATATGAGTTGACAGTCGAAATTGGTAATGATAATATATTGAAGGTTGATAGTTAACTGTCTGTACTTCGGAGGATATGAAAATGTCTTATGATAGAGTAAGGGATAGTCAAACAATCATAGGTATAAAGCAAACAGTAAAAGCAATGCGAGCCGGTTCAGTGAAAGAACTTTTTGTGGCACTCGATGCAGACAATTGGGTAACCGATTCGGCCATATCTTTCGCGAGAGAAATCGGTATACCAGTTACTCTTGTTGAGTCGAAAAAGGAACTGGGCAAGGCCTGTGGAATCCACGTTGGAGCTGCAGTAGTTGCGATTACTGTAGAGTAGTTTTTGTGTATTAAACACAAAGACTTTGTTTTTACCCAAAAAATGAACCACCTGGATGTGTGGTATTAACAAGGAATAAATGAAGGGAGGAAAAACCGATGCCTACAATTAACCAATTAGTACGTAAGCCTCGTCAATCTAAAAGCACGAAATCAAAATCACCAGCGTTAAACAAAGGATATAACTCATTTAAAAAATCTTTAACTGACGTTAAATCTCCACAAAAACGCGGAGTTTGTACTCGTGTAGGTACAATGACACCTCGTAAACCAAACTCAGCGTTACGTAAATACGCTCGTGTACGTTTAACTAACCAAATCGAGGTAACTGCTTATATCCCAGGTGAAGGCCACAACTTACAAGAGCACAGTGTTGTTCTTATCCGTGGCGGACGCGTAAAAGACTTAGCGGGTGTTCGTTACCATATCGTACGTGGTGCTCTTGATACAGCTGGTGTAAACGGTCGTTTACAATCACGTTCTAAATACGGAACAAAACGCCCTAAAGAAAAAAAATAATTTAACATTATTAAGCGTTGCTTAATAATGATCTATAAGTAGATGTCGCAAATTTTTAATCTTGCTAGCAGATTGGAGATTTGCCCAACAACTATGACAAAGTAATTCTTATAAAATAAATCGATAACTATTCGAAAGGAGGAAAACACATGCCTCGTAAAGGTCCTGTTTCCAAACGTGACGTGTTACCAGATCCAATTTATAGTTCAAAACTAGTAACTCGTTTAATTAATAAAATGATGGTTGATGGTAAAAGAGGTACTTCTCAAAAGATTTTATACGGTGCGTTCGATATCGTTAAAGAACGTTCTGGTGAAAATCCAATTGAAGTATTCGAAGCCGCTCTAAATAATGTAATGCCAGTTCTTGAAGTTCGTGCTCGCCGTGTTGGTGGTTCTAACTACCAAGTGCCAGTAGAAGTACGTCCAGAACGTCGTACAACTTTAGGTCTTCGTTACCTAGTTAACTATGCTCGTCTTCGTGGTGAAAAAACTATGGAAGAGCGTTTAGCTAACGAAATCCTTGATGCTTCTAACAACACTGGTGCATCAGTTAAAAAGCGTGAAGATATGCACAAAATGGCAGAAGCGAACAAAGCATTCGCTCACTACCGTTGGTAATCTAAACATCGCATAAGCCCAATATGGAAGGAGAAATACCTTATGAAACGCGAATTCTCTCTAGAGAATACTCGTAATATTGGGATCATGGCTCACATTGATGCTGGTAAAACAACAACTACTGAGCGTATCCTTTATTACACAGGTAAGATTCACAAAATTGGTGAAACTCACGAAGGCGCTTCTCAAATGGACTGGATGGAACAAGAGCAAGAACGTGGTATCACAATCACTTCTGCTGCGACAACAGCTCAATGGAACGGCAACCGTGTAAACATCATCGATACTCCTGGACACGTAGACTTCACTGTAGAAGTTGAACGTTCACTACGCGTACTTGATGGTGCTGTAACAGTTCTTGATGCTCAATCTGGTGTTGAACCTCAAACTGAAACAGTATGGCGTCAAGCTACAACTTACGGCGTGCCACGTATCGTGTTCATTAACAAAATGGATAAAACAGGAGCAGATTTCCTATATTCTGTAGGAACTCTACACGATCGTTTACAAGCAAACGCTCATCCTATCCAATTACCTATCGGAGCTGAAGATCAGTTCTCAGCAATCATTGACTTAGTTGAAATGACAGCTACTTTCTACGGCGACGAAAAAGGTACTGCAGTGACTGAAGGCGAAATTCCTGAAGAACACCGCGCGCAAGCTGAAGAATACCGTGAAAAATTAATCGATGCTGTTGCAAGTGTTGATGAAGAAATCATGGAAAAATATTTAGAAGGCGAAGAAATTTCTGTTGCTGAACTTAAAGCGGCTATCCGTCGTGCTACGATCGCAGTAGAATTTTACCCAGTAATCTGTGGTACAGCATTCAAACACAAAGGCGTACGCCCAATGTTAGATGCAGTTATCGATTACTTACCATCTCCATTAGATGTACCAGCAATCAAAGGTACTGATATTGATGGTGACGAGGAATTAGAACGTCATTCTTCTGATGAAGAGCCATTCTCAGCTCTTGCATTCAAAGTTATGACTGACCCATTCGTAGGTAAATTAACTTTCTTCCGTGTGTACTCTGGAACTTTAGAATCAGGTTCATACGTACAAAACTCTTCTAAAGGTAAACGTGAGCGTGTAGGTCGTATCCTACAAATGCACGCAAACTCTCGTGAAGAGATTTCTAAAGTATTTGCTGGGGACATCGCAGCAGCAGTAGGTCTTAAAGATACTACTACTGGTGATACTCTATGTGACGAGAAAAACCTAGTTATTCTTGAATCAATGGAATTCCCTGAGCCAGTAATTTCTCTTTCTGTAGAACCAAAATCAAAAGCTGACCAAGATAAAATGGGTCAAGCTTTACAAAAACTTCAAGAAGAGGATCCAACTTTCCGTGCTCACACTGACACAGAAACTGGTCAAACAATCATCTCAGGTATGGGTGAGCTTCACCTTGATATCTTAGTTGACCGTATGCGCCGTGAATTTAAAGTAGAAGCTAACGTAGGTGCTCCAATGGTATCTTACCGTGAAACATTCCGTGGCTCTGCAAAAGTTCAAGGTAAATTCACTCGCCAATCTGGTGGTCGTGGACAATACGGTGACGTAACGATTGAGTTCTCTCCAAATGAAGAAGGTAAAGGCTTTGAATTCGAAAACGCTATCGTTGGTGGTGTAGTACCTCGTGAATACATTCCTGCAGTTGAAGCTGGTCTTCGTGACTCTCTTGACCGCGGTGTAGTAGCTGGTTACCCACTAATCGACATTAAAGCGAAATTAGTATTCGGTTCTTACCATGATGTTGACTCGAATGAGATGGCGTTCAAAATTGCTGCATCTATGGCTCTTAAAGAAGCTTCTAAACAATGTGATGCAGTTATCTTAGAACCAATGATGAAAGTAGAAGTTGTAATTCCAGAAGAATACCTTGGTGATATCATGGGTAACATTACTTCTCGTCGCGGACGCGTTGAGGGTATGGAAGCTCGCGGTAACTCACAAGTTGTTCGTGCAATGGTTCCTTTAGCGGAAATGTTTGGTTATGCAACAACTCTTCGTTCAGCAACGCAAGGTCGTGGTGTATTCTCAATGACATTCGATCATTATGAAGAAGTACCAAAATCAATCGCTGCTGACATCATCAAAAAAAATAAAGGTGAATAATTGAATTTTCATCTTGCATAAAGTATAACTAATTTGTAAGCTATGATTGTGGGATGGTGGATGGGCCCATTCGCCATCAGCAATCATTCTATAAATTTTCAAAAAATATAAACATATAATTTTGAGGAGGCAATCTCTAATGGCTAAAGAAAAATTCGACCGTTCAAAAACGCATGCTAACATTGGTACAATCGGACACGTTGACCATGGTAAAACAACTTTAACTGCTGCTATCGCAACAGTTCTTTCTAAAAAAATGGGTGGAGAAGCTAAATCATACGCTGATATCGATAACGCTCCAGAAGAAAAAGAACGTGGTATCACAATCAATACTTCTCACGTAGAATACGAAACTGATACTCGTCACTATGCACACGTTGACTGCCCAGGACACGCTGACTATGTTAAAAACATGATCACTGGTGCTGCACAAATGGACGGCGGTATCTTAGTAGTATCTGCTGCTGATGGCCCAATGCCACAAACTCGTGAACACATCCTTTTATCTCGTCAAGTAGGTGTTCCATACTTAGTAGTATTCATGAACAAATGTGATATGGTTGACGACGAAGAATTATTAGAATTAGTAGAAATGGAAATCCGTGACCTACTATCTGAATATGACTTCCCAGGTGACGATCTTCCAGTAATCAAAGGTTCTGCTCTTAAAGCTCTTGAAGGCGAAGCAGAATGGGAAGAAAAAATCATTGAATTAATGGACGCTGTAGATTCTTACATCCCAACTCCAGAACGTCAAACTGACAAACCATTCATGATGCCAGTAGAGGACGTATTCTCAATCACTGGTCGTGGTACAGTTGCAACTGGCCGTGTTGAACGTGGTCAAGTTAAAGTTGGTGACGTAGTTGAAATCGTAGGTATTACTGAAGAAGCTAAATCTACAACTGTAACTGGTGTAGAAATGTTCCGTAAATTATTAGACTATGCTGAAGCTGGTGACAACATCGGTGCTTTACTTCGTGGTGTAGCTCGTGAAGATATCCAACGTGGTCAAGTATTATCTAAACCAGGTTCAATCACTCCACACACAAGCTTCAAAGCTGAAGTTTATGTTTTATCAAAAGAAGAGGGTGGCCGTCATACTCCATTCTTCACTAACTACCGTCCTCAGTTCTACTTCCGTACAACTGACGTAACAGGTATCTGTAACTTACCAGAAGGCGTTGAAATGGTAATGCCTGGCGATAACATCGAAATGACAGTAGAACTTATCGCTCCAATCGCTCTTGAAGAAGGTACTAAATTCTCTATCCGTGAGGGTGGCCGTACTGTAGGCGCTGGCGTAGTTGCTTCTATCCAAAAATAATTTTAGCGCAAGCTAATTTTTCAAAACCAATCTGTAGGGACGCTTACAGATTGGTTTTTTATGTTAAAATAAGTGAAGAGAATTTGATAATTTTACTTAAATTAGATTATTTTATGTATACATAATAGGTGAAATACCAAAGAACATAAGAATTTCAACGCAATAAACTGAGAATAAATTTTTTATCTACGAAACTGCTGTGGATAAAAGCTAGTGCAGCATGTAGAGTGTAGAATCACAGCCCTTTTAATATACATAATAAACATTTCATGGAAGGGGTATTTGCAAGTGGAGATGAAAATATTGTTGATAGAAGATGATCCATCTATTTTCGAGATGATTCAGACACGTTTTGCACAGTGGTCGCTTCAGGTTGTGGGTCCTAAAGATTTTCAAAAGGTGATGGATGATTTTATTGAGCAAAAGCCACAGCTTGTATTGATTGACATTCAGCTACCTGCTTATGATGGCTTTCATTGGTGTCGTGAAATACGTCATATTTCAAAGGTGCCAATTCTCTTTCTATCTTCTCGAGATCACCCAATGGATATGGTTATGGCAATGCAAATGGGTGCAGATGACTTTGTACAAAAGCCGTTCCATATGGAGGTATTACTTGCAAAGGTACAAGCAGTTTTACGTCGTACATATGATTATATAGACGAATCAATGGATGTTACACGGTTTAATGGTGCGGTTATTGACTATGCACGCAGTGAGATTATGTATGAGGCTAAGCTTGCTTCATTAACTAAAAATGAACTGTTTATTTTACGTATTTTAGTGGAGAAGGCGGATCAAATTGTATCTAGAGATGATTTAATGAGAAAGTTATGGGACGATGAACGCTTTGTTAATGATAATACATTGTCGGTAAATGTGAATCGATTACGTACTAAGCTTGAGGATATAGGTTTACAAGAAGTGATTTTAACTAAAAAGGGACTTGGTTATATGGCTGTAACACAAGGGACGTGATGGACAATGCTCATTTTATTTTTAAGAGAACGCCTCGCATGGATAGGATTTTTTGTTTTTATCATCGTTATGATCAATGTTTTGTTTTCTTTAGACGTTGGATTAGTAGGGATCTCGATTTTGTATATTAATATTAGCCTGCTTATTAGCTTTATGATCTTTCTTTTTTGGCGATACGTAGTTGAAGTTGGGCGGCTAAAAGATTTCCTAGGAAATGTGGAAAACCAATTTGATGACGTACGAAGCAAAAATTTGGTGTTATCACCTTTTCAAACGACATATTTTACGAAAATTGAAGATGTTCTTTCCGGCAAGAACACAGAGTTAAATCAAGCAAAGGTACAGCTGCAGGAATATTCGGATGGACTTTTAGCATGGGTTCATGAAGTAAAGGCACCTTTAACTGCAGTAAATTTGATGCTAGATCGCGTCGAAGATTTGACACTACGTCGTAAATTAGAGACAGAATGGCTAAGACTGCATTTATTAGTTGATCAACAGCTACACCAAACACGGTTAGCTTCTATTGAAAAAGATAATTATATGATGGAAATTGAGCTAAGAACCGTTGTCTATAAAGAAATAAGAGCTATGCAGGCATGGTGTATTGAAAAAGGTATCGGTTTTGATGTGGAAGAGTTAACAGATACAGTGACGACGGATGGCAAATGGCTAGCCTTTATCATCCGACAAATTCTGTCCAATGCGATTAAATATAGTCCTGCAAATTCAGAGGTATTGATATTTACTGAATTAGATGCTACTGGAGCAACACTATTACATATAAAAGATGCAGGTATTGGTATTCGTCAGGAGGATCTACCACGAATTTTTTATAAATCGTATACTGGAACAGCCGGAAGAGAGTCTGCACAATCGACAGGTATGGGTCTTTACTTAGCAAATAATGTGGCGCAGAAAATTGGCGTTCGTATTACTGTCCAATCTATTGTGGGTGAAGGTTCGATATTTACATTACGTTTTCCATTACAAAATGAATATGTCAAACTAACAGGTAGATGACGAAATTGTCACCTACCTTTTTATATTGTCATGTAAAACGCACGAATTGGCGACATAGACAGGGTACACTTGAACTATAGAAGGGGGCGTTTACAAGTGGCGGTTTTAATTGGTCGTAAAGTAAAAAAAGTATATGGTAAAAAATCAACAGCCCAAGAGGTGTTAAAGGGTATTGATGTAGAAGTGAATCAAGGTGAATTTGTAGGCATTATGGGACCTTCAGGCTCTGGGAAGACAACACTCTTAAATGTTCTGTGTTCGATTGACTTTGCAACAGAAGGTGTTATTGAAATAAATGGTCAAAACTTACGTGGTATGAAGGAGAAGGCGTTAGCTAATTTCCGTCGTGAACAATTGGGATTCATATTCCAAGATTATAATTTATTAGATACACTAACGGTGAAAGAAAACATTTTACTACCATTAGCTATTGGTAGGCTACCAAAGGCTGTTGCAGAGAGCCGTGTAAAGGAGCTTACACATTTATTAGGTATTACTGAGATTTTAAATAAATATCCAAATGAAATATCAGGTGGTCAAAAGCAACGTACATCAGCGGCTCGGGCACTAATTACAAATCCTTCGCTTGTATTTGCTGATGAACCTACAGGCGCACTTGATTCAAAATCAGCCACTGCACTTTTAAAAAATCTACAAAGTATTAATGAATCAAAAAAAGCAACGATTATGATGGTTACGCATGATGCGGTAGCAGCGAGTTTTTGTACACGTGTTTTATTTTTGAAGGACGGACTCATTTATAGCGAGCTATATAAAGGAGATAAAACGAGACAGGCATTTTTCCAAGAGATCATGCATACGCAAAGTGTGCTAGGCGGTGACGGCTATGAGTCTTAGTAAACTCGTATTGCGCAGTATGAAGAAAAATATGAAGCATTATTATTTATATTTTTTCGCACTTATTTTTAGTGTTACTTTATATTTTTCTTTTGTGACATTGCAAAATAATGCTGAAGTGTTGGCTACAGTAGACAAGAGCGGTACGGCCAAAGCGGGATTTGCTGCGGCAACATATATGCTGTACTTTATTGTCTTGTTTTTCGTCCTATATGCCAACCATCTATTTATGAAGCGTCGCAGTAAGGAAATAGGCTTGTATCAGCTAATAGGAATGACAAAGGGGCTTATCGTACGTTTATTAGCGGTAGAAAGTATCCTCTTATTCGTAGGCGCAATCGTTTTAGGGATGCTTTCAGGGTTCTTTAGTTCGCGCTTATTTGCAATGATTTTACTGCGGGTACTCGAAAAAGAGGCACTTGTGACGATGACATTTAGTACCGAGGCATTACAGCAGTCTATCGTAGTGTTTGCTATTCTACTAGCCATTGTACTTGTGCAAATGGCTTGGATGATCTACCGCGTAACATTACTATCATTATTCAGTGCTTCCAAGCAAGCCGATGAGCGCGTAAAACGTTTTAGCCCATTACAAATGGTTATTGGCTTTTTGGGACTTGTATTTATTGCATATGGCTACTATGCATCAACGAAGCTCTTTGATATTAACTCTCAGGGTAATTTAGCACTTAATATGATTATTATTTTAGCAACTACCATAGGTGGGACGTTCCTTGTTTTCCGTTTCTCTGTAGCATTTATTATGAATTCAATTCGTCTTAAGAAAAATGGACACCTAACTGTGCGTGATGTATTAGCACTAACACCGATTATGCATCGCATGAAAGGTAATGCGAAATCCCTAACGCTTATAACTGTTTTAACGGGTGTTTCACTTGGGGTTACAACATTAGCGTATATAGCGTATTATTCATCAGAATCGTCAGCATATAGCCATGTTCCTGGTGACTATGTTTTACTTGAAGATAGGGATCAGGAATTTATAAAGAAGCTAGAGGACAATAATATTACTTTTGACAAAATAGATTACCGATTACAGAGTGTTTCAGCTTCGTTTACACAATTATTATCTGAAAGTCAGCAAAATAAGGATAATCCCCTTTTTGGTTTAGAAGGAATCATTTATACAATTCCACTTTCTGATTATCAACAAATAGTTCCTGAAGCTTCCGTTTCGGATAATGATGTTATATTAACAAACTATGGTGGTTATATGGCAGAGATGTTTCCACTTGAAAAGGATCGTGATGTAGTTGTCACTACAGGAGGTCCAGAGGAAACAATGGAAGAGACGCTTCATGTCAAAGATGTTCAACATGAAAGTATTATAAGTGGCACTGTGACTTCTGGGCCTGGGGGGCCAATTTTCGTAGTTCCTGATGCATTGTTTAAAAAACTAGCTACTCATTCAAGTACTTCTCAATGGCACAAACAAACTTCTATTAATCTAAAGAATAAAAGTGACTTAGCTCTAGCCGAGAGTTTATATATGCAATCAATTTATTCCTATCTACAATCCTATGAAGAAGAACGTAAGGGGAATATTGAATCATTAGGAATAACGATATTTACCGCAGCATTTTTAGGCTTAGCATTTTTAATGACAACGGGTAGTATTTTATACTTTAAGCAAATGTCTGAGGCTGAAGAGGAGCGAGTTTCTTATACGATATTAAGAAAGATTGGCTTCGCTGAAAAAGATATTATGAAAGGTATATATATGAAACAAGCCTTTAATTTTGGTGTTCCATTAATAATAGGGCTGCTTCATAGTTACTTTGCTGTTAAGTCGGGATGGTTTTTATTCGGCTCAGAGTTAACCGCACCATTATGGATTGCTATGAGCTGCTATATAGCGTTATATGCTATCTTCGCTGTACTTTCTGTTGGCTATTATAAAAAAGTCATTCGCGAATCATTATAATAGGAAGAAATCTGAAAACAGTATGATTATTTAAGGTCATGCTGTTTTTTTTGTCGTTTGAATTTGGGGGACTTTCACAGGGGCATAAAAACATCTTGACTTTCAACTGTTAGACGATTAAAGTTTAATGTATTAGTAATCTAGTGTACGAAAGTGAAGTGTTGAAATGAACGCAGTAATTGTGGCAGTGGCTGTCATGTTAATATTAAGCTTGCTCCGTATCAATGTTGTTCTTTCTCTTGTATTGGGGGCCTTTGCAGGAGGTCTAACAAGCGGCATGGGTATTGAGGCAACTGTACAATCATTTACAGAAGGATTAGGAGCTGGCGCAACGATTGCTTTAAGTTATGGATTGCTTGGTGGTTTCGCTATTGCTATTTCAAAAACGGGAATTCCTGAATTAATGATTGCAGGGATTTTAAAGATATTAAATAAAAACGGTACAAGTAATCGAAAAGGTTTAGTGAAGGTTTTAATTTTCCTGCTGATCTTTATGATGTCTATTTTCTCACAAAACTTAATTCCAATTCATATAGCCTTTATCCCATTATTGATACCTCCGATTTTAAAGGTTTTAAATATGCTAGAGGTTGACCGACGAATAATCGCTACATTAATTGCTGTTGGTTTAATAGGGACGTATAGCTTCGTACCTGCTGGCTTCGGAGCTATTTTCCAAGATATCGTTTCTACTCAAGTAACCGAGGCAGGTATGGAAGCATCTTCACGTGATGTACCAGTAGCGATGGCTATACCCGTTCTAGGGATGTTAATTGGATTATGTGTAGCCTTTTTCGTATATCGAAAACCTCGACAATATCAAAACAATGATGTTGAGACAGAATCTTTAAATGTTCATGTCAGTAAATTCGTTATTATTTCTACGACTGTGGCTTTAATTGTCTCTCTATGTGCACAAATTTATACTGATTCGATGATTGTAGGTGCTTTTGCAGGAATTATGATGATGTATTTTACTGGTGCACTTAAATGGAAAGAGGCAGATGAGATTCTTTCTGAGGGAATGAAGATGATGGCCTTTATTGGTTTTGTTATGATCGCTGCAAATGGTTTTGCATCTGTTATTAACGCTACGGGTCATGTAGATAGCTTAATTTCAAACTCTTTAACAATTCTTCAAGGAAATAAGAGTCTAGCTATATTGATTATGTTGGTCATTGGTTTAATAGTGACGATGGGGATTGGTTCATCCTTTGCGACAGTACCTATTATTGCAACCTTATTTGTTCCCCTTGCACAAGGGTTAGGAATGAGTCCTTTGGCGATTATCTGTCTTATAGGTACAGCAGGTGCTTTAGGTGATGCAGGCTCTCCTGCTTCAGATTCTACTCTTGGACCAACTGCAGGTTTAAATGTAGATGGACAGCATAATCACATTTGGGATACATGTGTGCCAACGTTTATTTTTATAAACATCCCACTTATTATATTTGGCTGGGTTGCATGTGTGTTTTTCTTATAAGTAATGGAAAGAGCAGTTTCTAACTATTAGAAGCTGCTTTTTTATTGTCTAAAGAATAGTAGCGGCATAACTATGGGTATAGTTATCATCTATAAAGTGCTACATCCTCGAAGAGAGCTCAACAGTGCTTTAGCGGACGCGTTCTTGTGCTCGGTTAATTGTTTGAAATATTAAAAAACGTTGATATAGCAACCTTAAGTGTTGCAATGTGCAAGGGAATTTTATATACTAGTAAACGGCTTAGATAAGCGATAAATATTAGTAAAAATATTAGTAGTAAGAATATCTGCAACGTTTAAAAGAATTTAGCGAAAAGACTTGCTTATTCTTTTTTTATTGTGTATAATGTTGAATGTTGGTCTTTGACTGCGATGAAACGAGAGGTTGCCGACACACCCGGCCGCATTGCCATGGCGGTGTGTTGGAGAATTTTCGTGGAGAATGTCTAGAAAATAGGCGAAGGAGGGAAAATAATGGCAAAACAAAAGATTCGTATTCGTTTAAAAGCGTATGATCACCGTATTTTAGATCAGTCTGCTGAGAAAATCGTGGAAACTGCAAAGCGTTCAGGTGCAAGTGTATCAGGTCCGATTCCACTTCCAACTGAGAAGTCTGTGTACACAATTCTACGTGCTGTTCACAAGTACAAAGATTCTCGTGAACAATTCGAAATGCGTACGCATAAGCGTCTGATCGATATCGTTAACCCAACACCACAAACTGTTGACGCGTTAATGAAACTTGATTTACCATCTGGCGTTGATATCGAAATCAAACTTTAATGGTAAAAAATATAACTTTATTTAAAACTTACAGGAGGTGTGACAAATGGCTAAAGGAATCTTAGGTAGAAAAATTGGTATGACACAAGTTTTCGCTGAAAACGGAGATTTAATCCCGGTAACAGTTATCGAAGCTACTCCAAACGTAGTACTTCAAAAGAAATCTGTTGAAACAGACGGCTACGAAGCTATCCAAGTTGGTTTCGAAGACAAGCGTGTTAAGCTTTCTAACAAACCAGAACAAGGTCACGTAGCAAAAGCGAACACTGCTCCTAAGCGCTTCATTCGTGAATTCCGCAACGTGAACGTTGGAGAATACGAAGTTGGTCAAGAAGTCAAAGTAGAAATTTTCGCAGAAGGCGATGTAATTGATGTAACAGGTGTTACTAAAGGTAAAGGTTTCCAAGGTGTAATTAAACGTCATGGTCAATCTCGTGGTCCTATGGCCCACGGTTCTCGTTACCACCGTCGTCCTGGTTCAATGGGTCCAGTTGCTCCGAACCGCGTATTCAAACAAAAGAAATTACCTGGTCAAATGGGTGGCACTGTAGTTACAATCCAAAACTTAGAAATCGTGAAAGTTGATGCGGAACGTAACTTACTACTTGTTAAAGGTAATGTTCCTGGTTCTAAAAAAGCTCTAGTTACAGTTAAAACTGCAATTAAAGCTAAGTAATCACCTAAGGAAAGGAGGAAACAGGAATGACAAAAGTATCTATACTTAGTCAAACAGGTGCTTCAGTTGGTGAAATCGAATTAAACGATGCGATTTTCGGAATCGAGCCAAATGAAGCAGTATTATTCGACGCTGTAGTGGCACAACGCGCTTCTCTTCGTCAAGGTAATCATAAGGTAAAAAACCGTTCTGAAGTTGCTGGTGGTGGTCGTAAACCATGGCGTCAAAAAGGAACTGGTCGTGCTCGTCAAGGTTCTATCCGTTCTCCACAATGGCGCGGCGGTGGTGTCGTATTCGGCCCAACTCCACGTAGCTATTCTTACAAATTACCTAAAAAAGTTCGTCGCTTAGCTCTTAAATCTGCTTTATCAGCTAAAGTTGTAGAACAGAACTTCTTAGTTCTTGATGCTCTTTCATTAGCAGCACCAAAAACAAAAGAATTCACAAAAATCCTTAAAGATCTTTCTTTAGAGAAAAAATCTTTATTCGTAACTGCTGACCTAGATGAAAACGTAGCATTATCTGCTCGTAACATCCCTGGCGTAACAGTTTTAACTGCAAATGGAATCAACGTTCTTGATCTATTAGGTCATGAAAAAGTTGTATTCACAAAATCTGCAGTAGAAAAAGTTGAGGAGGTGCTTGGATAATGGAAGCACGTGATATTTTAAAACGTCCGGTCATTACTGAGCGTTCTTCAGAACTTATGGCAGAGAAAAAGTATACTTTCGAAGTAGACACTCGCGCTAACAAAACTCAAGTAAAAGACGCTGTAGAAGAAATCTTTGGTGTAAATGTTGAGAAAGTAAATGTTCTTAACTACAAAGGTAAATTCAAACGCGTTGGCCGTTATGGTGGTTACACTAACAAACGTCGTAAAGCGATTGTTAAATTAACTGCTGATAGCAAAGAAATCGAATTATTCGAAATGTAATCCTTTATGGATTTATGATTTGAACAATCAAGAAGGAGGGAAACACAATGGCGATTAAAAAGTATAAACCTACCTCTAATGGTCGTCGTAATATGACGTCTTTAGACTTTGCGGAAATTACAACTAACAAGCCTGAGAAATCATTGCTTGAACCAACTAAACGCAAAGCTGGTCGTAACAACCAAGGTAAAATCACTGTTCGTCATCATGGCGGTGGACATAAGAAGCAATACCGTGTTATCGATTTCAAACGTGTAAAAGATGGCATTCCGGCTAAAGTTGCTACTATTGAATATGATCCAAACCGTTCTGCGAATATCGCATTAATCAACTACGCTGATGGAGCAAAAGCTTACATCTTAGCACCTAAAGGTCTAGAGGTTGGTCAAACAATCGTATCTGGTCCAGATGCTGATATTAAAGTAGGTAACACATTACCATTAGCAAACATTCCAATGGGTACTACAATCCATAACATCGAGTTAAAACCTGGTAAAGGTGGACAATTAGTACGTTCTGCTGGTACTTCTGCACAAGTACTTGGTCGTGAAGACAAATACGTAATCGTTCGTCTACAATCTGGTGAAGTACGTTTAGTGTTAGCTACTTGCCGCGCTACAATCGGTCAAGTTGGTAACGAACAACACGAACTAGTACACATCGGTAAAGCAGGTCGTAGCCGTTGGTTAGGCAAACGCCCAACAGTTCGTGGTTCTGTAATGAACCCTAACGATCACCCACACGGCGGTGGTGAAGGACGTTCTCCAATCGGACGTAAATCACCAATGACTCCTTGGGGTAAACCAGCACTTGGTTACAAAACTCGCAAGAAGAAAAACAAGTCGGATAAATTCATCATCCGTAGTCGTAAAAAATAATGTGGTTAAACTACGGTTCTATGTGAGAGCCGTGGTGGAATCACGAAGGGAGGTTCTTACATGGGTCGCAGCTTGAAAAAAGGACCTTTTGTTGATGACCACTTATTGAAAAAAGTGGAAGCGCAAGAGGCTTCTGAGAAAAAACAAGTTATCAAAACTTGGTCTCGCCGTTCTACAATTTTCCCTACTTTTATCGGTTTAACGATTGCTGTTTATGATGGACGTAAACACGTTCCTGTATACGTAACAGAAGATATGGTAGGCCACAAACTTGGTGAATTCGCACCAACACGTGCTTACAAAGGTCACGGTGCAGACGACAAGAAAACAAGACGCTAATTTTGAGAGGAGGTAAATCCTAATGACACAAGCTAAAGCTATCGCTCGTACTGTTCGCATTGCTCCTCGTAAAGTCCGTCTAGTTGTAGACTTAATTCGAGGCAAGCAAGTTGGTGAGGCAGTTGCAATTTTACGTCATACTCCAAAAGCGGCGTCTCCAGTCGTTGAAAAAGTATTAAAATCTGCAGTTGCTAACGCTGAGCATAACTACGATCTTGACATCAACTCTTTAGTAGTTTCTGAAGTATTCGTTGATGAAGGTCCAACATTAAAACGTTTCCGTCCACGTGCACAAGGACGTGCAAGCGCAATTAACAAACGCACAAGCCACATTACTCTAGTGGTATCTGAGAAGAAGGAGGGTTAATCCATGGGTCAAAAAGTACATCCAATAGGACTGCGCGTTGGTATTATTCGTGACTGGGAGTCAAAATGGTACGCTGAAAAAGACTATGCAACTCTACTTCACGAAGACATCAAAGTGCGTAAATATATTGAAACGGCTCTTAAAGACGCTTCTGTTTCTAAAGTAGAAATCGAACGCGCTGCAAACCGTGTAAACATTACAATTCACACTGCGAAACCAGGTATGGTAATCGGTAAAGGTGGTTCTGAAGTTGAGAATCTTCGTAAATACCTTAGCGATTTAACTGGTAAACGTGTACACATCAACATTATCGAAATCAAACGTGCTGATCTTGACGCTCGTCTAGTAGCTGAAAACATCGCTCGTCAATTAGAAAACCGTGTATCATTCCGTCGTGCGCAAAAGCAAGCGATCCAACGCACAATCCGTGCTGGTGCAAAAGGAATTAAAACACAAGTATCTGGTCGTTTAGGTGGCGCTGATATCGCGCGTGCTGAACACTATAGTGAAGGAACTGTTCCACTTCATACTCTACGTGCTGACATCGATTATGCACACGCAGAAGCTGACACTACTTACGGTAAATTAGGCGTTAAAGTATGGATCTACCGTGGTGAAGTTCTTCCTACGAAGAAATCTGTGGAAGGAGGCAAATAATATGTTATTGCCTAAACGCGTAAAATACCGTCGTGAACACCGCGGAAACATGCGTGGCGAAGCGAAAGGCGGTAAAGAAGTATCTTTCGGCGAATGGGGCTTACAAGCTCAAACAGCTAGCTGGATTACTAACCGTCAAATCGAATCTGCACGTATCGCGATGACTCGTTACATGAAACGTGGCGGTAAAGTTTGGATTAAAATCTTCCCACACAAACCTTACACAAAAAAACCTCTAGAAGTCCGCATGGGTTCTGGTAAAGGTTCTCCTGAAGGTTGGGTAGCAGTAGTAAAACCAGGAAAAGTAATGTTCGAAATCGCTGGTGTATCTGAAGAGATCGCACGTGAAGCACTTCGTTTAGCATCACATAAGCTTCCTGTTAAATGTAAGATCGTAAAACGTCAAGAAACTGGTGGTGAATCTAATGAAAGCTAATGAAATCCGTGACCTTGCCACTTCTGAATTAGAATTGAAAGTGAAATCACTGAAGGAAGAGCTTTTCAACCTTCGCTTCCAATTGGCGACTGGTCAATTAGAAAACACAGCTCGTATTCGTGAAGTGCGTAAAGCAATCGCGCGTATGAAAACTGTTATTCGTGAAAGAGAAATCAGTGCAAATAACTGATAAAGGAGGTTTTCAGTATGACTGAGCGTAATCAACGCAAAGTTTACACGGGCCGCGTTGTTTCGGATAAAATGGATAAAACAATTTCTGTTTTAGTTGAAACTCACAAAAAGCACAAGCTTTATGGTAAACGTGTAAAATACTCAAAAAAGTTTAAGACTCATGATGAGTTAAACACAGCGAAAATCGGTGATATCGTACGTATCATGGAAACTCGCCCGCTATCAGCTACTAAACGTTTCCGTCTAGTTGAAGTTGTAGAAAAAGCGGTTATTATTTAATAACTATTTCGGAACAACCAATTTCCGAAGGGAGGTAACCTAAGTGATCCAACAAGAAAGTCGTATGAAAGTTGCTGACAACTCAGGTGCACGTGAAGTTCTTACAATTAAAGTGCTTGGTGGCTCTGGCCGTAAAACTGCTAACATCGGTGATATCGTTGTTTGTACAGTTAAGAAAGCAACACCAGGTGGCGTTGTTAAGAAGGGTGACGTTGTTAAAGCTGTTATCGTTCGTACTAAATCAGGCGTACGTCGTAAAGACGGTACGTACATCAAATTTGATGAAAATGCTTGTGTAATTATTCGTGATGATAAATCACCACGCGGAACTCGTATTTTCGGACCTGTTGCACGTGAATTACGTGACAGCAACTTCATGAAAATCGTTTCTCTAGCTCCAGAAGTTCTTTAATTTCATGATAGTGCCAATCAAGGAGGTGCGACAGCATGCATGTAAAAAAAGGTGACAAGGTAAAGGTTATCACTGGTAAGGACAAAGGCAAAGAAGGCGTTATCCTTGCTTCTTACCCTAAACAAGATCGCGTTCTTGTTGAAGGTGTGAACATCGTGAAAAAACACGTAAAACCTAACCAATTGAATCCACAAGGTGGAATTGTAAGCCAAGAGGCTGCAATTCACGTTTCGAACGTAATGCTAATCGATCCTAAATCTGGCGAGCCGACTCGTGTAGGTTATAAAATCGAAAACGGTAAAAAAGTTCGTGTTGCAAAAAAATCAGGTGCAGTAATCGACTAATTTCTATAAAAGAAGGGAGGTACACAAATGAGCCGCCTAAAAGAAAAATATTTAAATGAAGTTTCAACTGCTCTTATGAGCAAGTTTGGATATAAATCAGTTATGCAATTGCCGAAAGTTGACAAAATCGTTATCAACATGGGTGTTGGTGATGCAGTTCAAAACTCAAAAGCATTAGATGCAGCTGTAGAAGAATTAACAATTATCACTGGTCAAAAACCAGTTGTAACAAAAGCGAAAAAATCGATCGCAGGTTTCCGTTTACGTGAAGGTATGCCAATCGGTGCTAAAGTTACATTACGCGGTGAGCGTATGTATGAATTCTTGGACAAATTAATCTCAATTTCACTACCTCGTGTACGTGACTTCCGCGGTGTTTCTAAAAAAGCATTCGACGGTCGCGGTAACTACACTCTAGGTGTTAAAGAGCAATTAATTTTCCCAGAAATCGATTACGATAAAGTTTCAAAAGTACGCGGTATGGACATCGTGATCGTAACGACAGCGAATTCTGATGAAGAAGCTCGCGAGTTATTGACACAATTCGGTATGCCGTTCCAAAAGTAATTAAACAAGGAGGGCGAAAACGTGGCTAAAAAATCTATGATCGTTAAACAACAACGTAAGCAAAAGTTTAAAGTGCAAGAATATACACGTTGTGAACGCTGTGGCCGTCCACACTCTGTATATCGTAAATTTAAACTTTGCCGTATTTGTTTCCGAGAACTTGCATATAAGGGACAAATTCCTGGCGTGAAAAAAGCCAGCTGGTAATCCCCTAATTTGGGAAGGAGGTAAATGTAATGACAATGACTGATCCGATTGCAGATATGCTTACTCGCATTCGTAATGCGAACATGGTTCGTCACGAGAAGTTAGAAGTACCCGCTTCCAACGTGAAAAAAGAAATCGCTGAAATTTTAAAGCGTGAAGGTTTCGTACGTGACGTAGAATACGTGGAAGACAACAAGCAAGGTATTATCCGTATTTTCTTAAAATACGGTAAAGATAACGAACGCGTTATCACTGGCTTAAAACGTATTTCTAAACCTGGTCTACGAGTATATGCAAAAACAAATGAAGTGCCTAAAGTACTGAACGGTCTTGGTATCGCTTTAGTGTCAACTTCACAAGGTTTATTCACAGATAAAGAAGCTCGCGCTAAACAAATTGGCGGCGAAGTTCTAGCATACGTTTGGTAATTAGCAATAAATGAATGGAGGTGCAACTAAATGTCTCGTGTAGGTAAAAAAATTATCGAGGTACCAGCTAACGTAACTGTTACTGTTGCAGCTGACAACTCAGTTACCGTTAAAGGTCCTAAGGGCGAACTTGTTCGTTCTTTCCACCAAGATATGAAAATTGAGCAAGAAGGTAACGTGATTTCTGTATCTCGTCCTTCTGACTCAAAAGAACACCGCACAAACCACGGTACTACTCGTGCGCTATTAGCGAACATGGTTACTGGTGTTTCTGTAGGTTTCGAAAAATCATTAGAACTAATCGGTGTAGGTTACCGTGCGCAATTACAAGGTAAAAAACTTGTTCTTAACGTAGGTTATTCTCATCCAGTTGAGTTCACACCTGAAGATGGTTTAGAAGTTGAAGTTCCTTCTAACACTAAGATCATCGTTAAAGGTATTAGCAAAGAACGCGTTGGTGCTCTTGCATCTAACATCCGTGACGTGCGTCCACCAGAGCCTTACAAAGGTAAAGGTATCCGTTATGAAGGCGAATATGTTCGTCGTAAAGAAGGTAAAACAGGTAAATAATGCTGCCTAAGCATTAGAAAGGAGTGACCCTTGTGATTACGAAACAAGATAAAAATCAGGTTCGTAAAAAACGTCATGCACGCGTACGTTCTAAAATTTCGGGTACTGCTGAGCGTCCACGCTTAAACGTATTCCGTTCAAACAAGAACATTTACGCTCAACTTATCGATGACGTAGCAGGCGTAACAATTGTTAGCGCATCTTCTCAAGAAAATGGTTTTGATGCTGCTGGTTGCAATGTTGATGCTGCAACTAAAGTCGGTGAAACAATCGCAAAACGCGCTACGGAAAAAAATATTACTGCTGTAGTATTTGACCGTGGTGGTTACTTATATCATGGACGTGTAAAAGCTTTAGCAGAAGCTGCCCGTGAGAACGGTTTACAATTTTAATAAAAAGGAGGGACACATTTCATGAGTCGAATTGACGCAAACAAACTTGGAGAACTTGAAGAACGCGTAGTTACTATTAACCGTGTTGCTAAAGTTGTTAAAGGTGGACGTCGCTTCCGCTTCACAGCATTAGTTGTTGTTGGCGATAAAAACGGTCACGTTGGATTCGGTACTGGTAAAGCTCAAGAGGTGCCAGATGCTATCCGCAAAGCTGTTGAAGATGCGAAGAAAAACTTAATCGAAGTGCCACGCGTAGGTGGAACAACTCCACACTTAGTGCAAGGTCGCTTTGGTGCAGGAGAAATCCTAATTAAACCTGCTGCTCCTGGTACAGGGGTTATCGCTGGTGGTCCAGTACGTGCCGTACTAGAACTTGCTGGTATTACTGATATTCTTTCAAAATCTCTTGGAACTAACACACCAATCAATATGGTGCGTGCAACTATTCAAGGTTTAACTGAATTAAAACGCGTAGAGGACGTAGCTAAATTACGTGGTAAATCAGTGGAAGAAATATTAGGATAAGGGGGGAAAGATAATGGCTAACAAATTAGAAATCACCCTTACAAAATCTGTGATTGGTTCTAAACCAGCACAACGCAAAACTATCGAAGCATTAGGTTTACGTAAATTAAACCAAACTGTTGAGAAAGCTGACAATGCAGCAACTCGCGGTATGATCGATGTAGTAGCTCACTTAGTTACTGTAAAAGAAAACTAATTTTTAATTAACGAACAAGGAGGTGCCATCCAATATGAAACTTCATGAGTTAAAACCAGCAGAAGGTTCCCGTAAAGTACGTAACCGCGTAGGTCGCGGTATCGGTTCTGGTAACGGTAAAACTGCAGGTAGAGGTCATAAAGGTCAAAACTCTCGTTCTGGCGGCGGTGTACGCCCAGGATTCGAAGGTGGTCAAAACCCTTTATTCCGTCGTTTACCGAAACGCGGCTTTACTAACATTAACCGTAAAGAGTACGCGATCGTTAATCTTGACACATTAAACCGTTTTGAAGATGGTGCAGAAGTAACAACTGCATTATTACTTGAATCAGGTTTAGTGAGCAATGAAAAAGCTGGAATTAAAGTTCTTGGAAACGGAACTCTTAACAAAAAGCTTACAGTAAAAGCTCATAAATTCTCAGCTTCGGCTAAAGAAGCAATTGAAAATGCCGGCGGAACTACTGAGGTGATTTAATGTTTCAGACGATCTCTAACTTTATGCGTGTTCGAGATATACGAAATAAAATCATTTTTACTCTTTTAATGTTAATCGTTTTCCGTATCGGTACATTCGTACCAGTACCAAACGTTGACGCTAATGTATTAAAGGCAACTGATGAGTTCAATCTCGTTGGTTTCCTCAATACTTTTGGCGGTGGTGCTTTGAAAAACTTCTCTATCTTCGCGATGGGAATTATGCCTTACATCACTGCTTCAATCATTGTTCAGTTATTGCAAATGGACGTAGTACCGAAATTTGCTGAGTGGGCAAAGCAAGGCGAAGTCGGAAGACGTAAACTTGCACAATTTACTCGTTACTTTACAATTGTTCTTGCCTTTATCCAATCATTCGCGATGTCATTTGGTTTTAATAAAATGTATGGTGGATCTTTGATTAAAGAAGAAGGAATTCTAACATATGTTATAATTTCTATTGTATTAACAGCGGGTACAGCATTCCTAGTATGGCTTGCTGACCAAATTACTGCGCATGGTGTTGGAAATGGTATTTCTGTTGTAATTTTCGCAGGTATCGTTGCGGCATTACCGAATGGCATTAACCAAATCTATGCACAGCAAATCGAGGGTGCTGGTGATAAACTATTTATCAATCTAGTGATTCTTGGTTTACTTGTTTTAGTTATGCTTGCAGTTGTTGTTGGAGTTATCTACGTGCAACAAGCACTACGTAAAATTCCAATTCAATATGCAAAACGAGTTACTGGACGTAACCAACAAACTGGTGGTCAACAAACGCATTTACCGTTAAAAGTTAATGCTGCAGGGGTTATTCCGGTAATCTTTGCTTCAGCGTTTCTAATGACACCACGTACGTTAGTTCCGTTCTTTGGTGAAGGTGCTGTATCAACATTCATTCAAAACACTTTTGATAACACAAAACCTGTTGGGATGATTGTTTACGTAGCCTTGATCATCGCGTTCACATATTTCTATGCATTCATACAAGTGAATCCAGAAAATGTGGCAGATAACTTGAAAAAGCAAGGTGCTTACATTCCAGGTATTCGTCCTGGTGAAAGTACTCAAACGTATTTAACAAGCGTGTTATATCGTCTGACATTTGTCGGTGCGATTTTCTTAACTGTTATATCAGTAATGCCGATTGTAATCATAAACTTTATGAATCTACCTGCCACTGTGCAGATCGGTGGTACTAGTATAATTATCGTAGTCGGCGTTGCGCTCGAAACGATGAAACAGCTAGAATCTCAACTTGTTAAACGTCACTACAAAGGCTTTATGAAATAATGTTGGTTTTTAGGGAACGTTTCACCGTTTCCTGAAATCAGCAAACCTTTTGTGGGAGGAATATTTCCGTATGAATATCGTTTTAATGGGTTTGCCAGGTGCTGGTAAAGGTACTCAGGCAGATAAAATCGTTGAGAAGTACGCGATTCCTCATATTTCTACAGGCGATATGTTCCGTGCTGCTATTAAAGATGGTACAGAACTAGGCTTGCAAGCTAAATCGTTCATGGATCAAGGTGCTCTAGTACCTGATGAAGTAACGATTGGTATTGTTCGCGAGCGACTTGCTAAACATGATTGTGAAAAGGGCTTCTTATTAGATGGATTCCCACGTACTGTTCCTCAAGCTGAAGCTTTAGACAGCATCCTTGCTGATCTTGGTAAAGCTATTGAACATACAATTAACATCCAAGTTGAAAAAGATGAGCTAGTTGCTCGTCTATCAGGTCGTCGTATTTGTAAAACTTGTGGTACATCGTATCATTTAATTTTCAATCCTCCAGCTGAGGAAGGAAAATGTGATAAAGATGGTGGCGAGCTTTACACACGTGCGGATGATAATCCTGAAACGGTTGCAAACCGTCTGGAAGTAAATATGAAACAAGCACAACCTTTACTGAACTACTATGACGTAAAAAGTGTGTTAACAAATATAGATGGACAGCAAGATATTAACAAAGTGTTTGCTGATCTTGATGCTCTTTTACAGGGCAGCCGCAGCTGATACCCGGCTCCGGGCGCAGAATACTGCTTCCGCGGGAGGCATGCGGGAGCAACAACGAAACATAATTTTTTTTGAGAGTTGCAAAAGCATATTGTGCCCGGTATATATTTCTTCTAAAAAGTGCAACATGACTTTTGGAAGAGTATAATGGGTTTCGTGGAAGCATCTGTGTAACGGGTATGAATATCTCATCAAAGACATTCCGGTATTCGTGTAAACATGGGAGGTTCAGTGCCCTTAATGGTTCTGTGTATTCCGTGGATTGTGTGAAGCGAAACCAGACGAGCGTCTTTCAAACATCTCTCATACAATCCAAACATATGTTGAAACGAGGTTGCTTCTATAGTTGCAGCAGATATCCGTTTGATGTAACGATGAGAACTTTAATTTGCATATAGAGAGGAGACAGAGTAGATGGCGAAAGATGATGTAATTGAAGTCGAAGGGACAGTTGTTGAGACTTTGCCAAACGCGATGTTTAAGGTAGAATTAGAAAATGGACATGTGATTCTAGCACACGTATCTGGTAAGATTCGTATGCACTTTATCCGTATTCTACCTGGAGATAAGGTTACTATCGAGTTATCTCCTTATGATTTAACTCGCGGTCGTATCACATACCGTTTTAAATAATCTTTTGCGCTCCGGACTACTAAGGAGGTTAGGTTAGATGAAAGTGAGACCATCTGTGAAACCGATCTGCGAAAAATGTAAAGTAATTCGCCGACGCGGTAAAGTAATGGTAATCTGTGAAAATCCTAAACACAAACAAAAACAAGGGTAATTTTAAAGGAGGTGCACAACGTACATGGCACGTATTGCTGGTGTTGACATTCCTCGCGACAAACGCGTGGTAATTTCATTAACTTACATTTACGGTATTGGTAAAACTACAGCTCAGAAAGTATTAGCTGACGCAGGTATTTCAGAAGAAACACGCGTACGCGACTTAACTGAAGATGAGTTAAACAAAATCCGTGAACAATTAGACTCATACAAACTTGAAGGTGACTTACGTCGCGAAACTTCATTAAATATTAAACGTCTGATGGAAATCGGTTCATTCCGTGGTATCCGTCACCGTCGTGGTTTACCTGTTCGTGGTCAAAATACGAAGAACAATGCGCGTACGCGTAAAGGTCCTCGTAAAACTGTAGCGAACAAGAAAAAATAATAAGTAAAGGAGGTTCCTTCTTAACATGGCTCGTAAACAACAAACTCGTAAACGTCGTGTGAAAAAGAATATCGAATCTGGTATCGCACACATTCGTTCTACATTTAACAATACAATCGTAACGATTACAGATATGCAAGGTAACGCTGTATCTTGGTCAAGTGCTGGTTCTCTTGGTTTCCGTGGTTCACGTAAATCTACACCATTCGCTGCTCAAATGGCTGCAGAAACTGCTGCTAAAGCATCCCTTGAACATGGTCTGAAAACGTTGGAAGTAACTGTTAAAGGTCCTGGTGCTGGTCGTGAAGCTGCAATTCGTGCACTTCAAGCTGCTGGTTTAGATGTAACTGCTATTAAAGACGTTACTCCAGTTCCTCATAATGGTTGCCGTCCGCCAAAACGTCGTCGCGTGTAATGGGTGCGTCTCATATTGTATGAGAACATCATTTTTTGTACAGACTGTCTTGTGCAGATAATAAACGATACGTCAATGACGATCGAATCTATGATGGAAAGAACCTATACATTCGATGTTTTGAAGGAGGGTAAATAAAATGATCGAAATTGAAAAACCAAAGATTGAAACGGTGGAGATCAGCGAAGATTCCAAATATGGAAAGTTTGTTGTAGAACCGCTTGAACGCGGATATGGAAACACTTTGGGTAATTCTTTACGTCGTATCCTTCTGTCTTCATTACCAGGAGCTGCTGTCACTTCAATTCAAATTGACGGTGTTCTTCACGAATTCTCAACTGTAGAAGGCGTTGTAGAGGATGTAGCTTCAATTATTTTGAACGTGAAAAAACTAGCTCTTAAAATCTACTCTGACGAAGAAAAAGTTATTGAGATTGATGTAAAAGGCGATGGTACAGTTACAGCTGCTGACATTACACATGACAGTGATGTGGAAATTTTAAACCCGGATCTATATATTGCAACAATCGCTAAAAACGGTCATTTACGTATGCGTATGTACGCTCAACGCGGCCGTGGTTACACTCCTGCTGATCAAAACAAACGTGAGGATCTTCCTATCGGCGTGATCCCGATCGACTCTATTTACACTCCAGTATCACGCGTCAATTTCCAAGTGGAAAATACTCGTGTAGGTCAGTCTTCTGACTACGATAAACTTTCTCTTGATGTGTGGACAGATGGTAGCATCGGTCCGAAAGAGGCGATTTCGCTCGGAGCAAAAATTTTAACCGAGCATCTAAACATCTTCGTGGGCATGACAGATGAGGCACAAACTGCTGAAATCATGGTCGAAAAAGAAGAAGATCAAAAAGAAAAAGTTTTAGAGATGACTATCGAAGAACTTGATCTTTCTGTTCGTTCTTATAACTGCTTAAAACGCGCTGGTATTAATACAGTACTAGAACTTGCGAATAAGTCAGAAGACGACATGATGAAAGTTCGTAACCTTGGACGTAAGTCACTTGAAGAAGTAAAAGCGAAGTTAGAAGAGCTTGGTTTAGGGTTACGCAAAGAAGACTAAGCGATTTAAACAAAACTTACAAGATCAGATAATTTTTTATAAAGGAGGGAAACATCCATGGGTTACAGAAAACTTGGTCGTACAAGTTCTCAACGTAAAGCGATGTTACGTGACTTAGCTACTGATTTAATCATCAACGAGCGTATCGAAACTACTGAGGCTCGCGCTAAAGAAGTACGTAAAGCTGTTGAAAAAATGATTACTTTAGGTAAACGCGGAGATTTACACGCACGCCGTCAAGCTGCTGCATTCATCCGTCGTGAACTAGTAACAACTACTGATGCTGAAGGTAACGAAACAACTTCATTTGCACTTCAAAAGTTATTTGATGATGTTGCACCACGTTATGCAGAGCGTCAAGGTGGTTACACTCGTATTCTTAAAGTAGGTCCTCGTCGTGGTGACGGTGCACCTGTTGTTGTGATTGAATTAGTTTAATCATAAGAGAAGACAAGTGGTGAAGAGGGTGGAATCACCACCCTCTTTCTTTATTAACGATTTATACGACAAATAATTAAGCTGAGCGTTATGATGAGCGGACACTGTTGTGTGGCGTCTCGTTTAGCTCTCCGCACCTCATTCAGAGGGAACAAGGGCTTGAGCACCCGTGTTTCTTGAAAATGTAACGACTAGCGCATTTCTATCGAATGAGGTGCGCGCTTTTTTATTTTTTAGGGAAGTAAGAGATAGCGCCAATTTAGTGGTGCTTTTTTTTATAGGCTGATTTTATAATGGTAGTAAGCCGGGACGTTTAGGATGGCTCGTTCCAATATTTGATGTATTCTTAAAAGATAACCTATAAATTATAGTTAGGCTTATATGAGACAGACTAAAGAATGGAAAGTGATTTTAGTACTTTTCTTTTATCGACATAATGATTGTAGTAGAATTCATACATAAAAAAGTGTAAGTTAGTTAGTAGAGCTGAGCATGTAGAGAGGAGTTCTAGAAATGCCAGAAATTTTATCATTAAATAATGTGACATTTTCATATACACCAGAAGAAAAAGAAAGTCGCAATGCTGTTGAGAATGTAAGCTTTGCGGTACAGGAAGGTGAATGGATTGCCATTGTTGGCCATAACGGTTCTGGTAAATCCACTATCGCAAAGCTTATGAATGGATTGCTTTACCCACAGCAAGGTGATGTACGTATTTTACGTCAACCATTAAGTGAAGAAAACCTGTGGGAAAGCCGTTCACAAATGGGCATGGTTTTTCAAAATCCAGACAATCAATTTGTAGGAGCGACAGTGCAGGATGATGTTGCTTTTGCTCTTGAAAATAATGGAGTACCGTTTGAAGAGATGGTAGAACGTGTACATGGTGCACTCGAACAAGTAAAAATGAACAATTTTTTAGATCATGAGCCACATCATTTATCGGGTGGGCAAAAGCAGCGTGTTGCCATTGCAGGCGCACTCGCGTTGAAACCTAAGCTCCTTATTCTTGATGAAGCTACTTCTATGCTAGATCCACAAGGCCGTGTTGAGGTATTACAAACAGTTCAAACTTTACGTGCTGAAACAGGATTAACGGTACTATCTATTACGCATGATTTAGAGGAAGCTATGCTTGCAGATCGTGTTCTCTTTATGAACGACGGAAAGAAATTTGCTGAGGGTACACCTGCTGAAATTTTTACACTGGGGGACAAGCTAGTTGAGTTTGGGTTAGACTTGCCATTTGCCATGAAGTTATCAAAGTTATTGCAAAAGGAAGGTGTTCCATTAATGGGACAACATATGACAGAAGAAGAGTTGGTGAATGATTTATGGACATCAAACTTCAACAAGTAAGCTATGCTTATGCACAGGGTACACCTTTTGAAAAACGTGCATTATTTGATGTGGATTTTGAAATCCCTTCACATACGTATCAGGCAATTATCGGACATACGGGTTCCGGTAAATCGACAATTCTTCAGCATTTTAATGCACTTCTAAAACCGACCTCTGGAGAAGTACATATCGGAGATCGGGTTGTTGTAGCTGGAAAAAAGGCCAAGGATTTAAAGGCTGTACGTCAAAAGGTTGGTATTGTGTTTCAATTCCCGGAGCATCAGCTGTTTGAAGAAACTGTATTAAAGGATATTATGTTTGGTCCTATGAACTTCGGTGTTTCGGAGCAAGAGGCAGAAGCACGAGCAAAAGAGCTAGTAGGCTTAGTAGGCTTACCAGGAGACGTACTTGAAAAATCACCTTTTGATTTATCGGGTGGACAAATGCGCAGAGTAGCAATTGCTGGCGTTTTGGCGATGGAACCTGAAGTGATTGTTTTAGATGAACCAACTGCAGGGCTTGATCCACGCGGTCAGAAAGAGATTATGGATATGTTTTATAAGCTACACAAGGAACGTGGGCTAACAACGATTCTCGTTACGCATAGTATGGAGGACGCAGCTCGTTATGCAGATAGTATTGTCATTATGCATGAAGGGAAAAATGTACTAAGTGGCACACCTCAAGAAATTTTCAAAGATGCAGAGACATTAAAGAATTTCCGCTTAGAACCACCTCGTATCGTACGATTTCAACAAAAAATAGAAAAAATGATAAACAAATCCTTCTCGAAGATCTGCTTAACCGAAGAAGAGCTAGCAACTGAAATTGCTCGGGTTCTAAGAGAGGAGCGTGGACAGTCATGATGGAGAAAATGATATTTGGGCGCTTTCTTCCAGGGGATTCCCCTGTTCATAAGCTCGATCCACGTTCAAAGCTTATATTTGTGTTTGCATTCATTATTATTGTTTTTTTAGCAAACAACACAGTGACATATGCTTTCCTATTAGCGTTTACCTTACTCATTGTGCTAGTATCGCGTATTCGTTTGTATTTTTTAATTAATGGGCTAAAGCCAGTACTTTTTTTAATGGCGTTTACCTTCTTAATTCATATATTTATGACGAAAGAAGGCGCCGTAGTATTTGAGTGGAAGTTTATCACTATTTATGAAGAAGGTATCCGACAAGGGATATTTATTTCTATACGTTTTCTAGTTCTAGTGTTTATGACATCTATCTTAACGCTTACAACGTCACCGATTTCCATTACGGATGGCATTGAAGTGCTACTAAATCCATTAAAAGCGGTAAAAGTGCCAGTACATGAGTTAGCTCTAATGATGTCTATTTCATTGCGCTTTATCCCTACGTTAATGGATGAAACAGATAAAATTATGAAAGCGCAAATGGCACGTGGTTCGGATTTATCTTCAGGACCAATAAAGGATCGTATTAAAGCGGTTGTGCCATTACTGGTACCTCTCTTTGTAAGTGCTTTTAAACGAGCTGAGGATTTAGCAACAGCTATGGAAGTAAGAGGCTACCGTGGAGGCGAAGGGCGTACGAGATATCGCAAGCTAAAGTGGGATATGAGTGATACATTTGCACTTATGTTCTTAGTAGCAATGGCCGTTTTACTATTCTTCTATAGAAGTTAAAAGGAGTAATCTTTATGCGACGATTAAAAGCAATTATAAGTTATGATGGAACGCAATTTTCTGGCTACCAAGTACAGCCTGGGGAGCGCACAGTACAGGCAGAGCTTGAACGTGTTCTAGCCATTATGCATAAAGGGGAAAAGATAAAGGTAACAGCTAGTGGACGTACTGATGCAAGAGTGCATGCAACAGGTCAAACATTGCATTTTGATTCACCACTCGCGATTCCAGTAGATAAATACATGAAGGCATTGAATGTTCAACTGCCAAGAGATATTCGAGTATTATCGATTGAGGAAGTAGCTGCTGATTTCCATGCGCGCTACAGTGTAACAGGAAAGCGGTACCGATATATATGGTCATGTGAGCCTGTACAAAGTCCATTCCGCAGACATTACTCTGTAGAGACAAATGGTGTGAAACCAAATGTTGAGGCAATGCAGGAGGCAGCAAAGGCTATTATCGGTACGCATGATTTTTCATGCTTTTGTGCAGCTAATACAAGTGTCAAAGATAAGGTGCGCACAGTGACTGCACTACAATTTGAATGGTATGGTGAGGAGCTACATATGGTGATCGAAGGAAATGGCTTCTTATATAATATGGTTCGTATTATCGCAGGCACGCTTTGGGAAGTTGGTATAGGGCGTCGTGATATTGAGAGCGTGAAGTTAGTCGTTAAATCTATGAACCGTGATAAGGCGGGTAAAACCGCACCTCCACAAGGTCTATATCTTGAGAAAGTCTTCTATTAAAAGGCTTACCCAGAGTTGGGCCGCCATTTTATTTAGCGTATATCATGAGGATAAGTTGATTGGAGTGGAGACTGGGCGACTCCTTGGGGATCAGCGTCACAGATGAGACCCTGGAGCGAAGCGAAGCGGCTCATCGGACGCCCCAGGAAAGCGCCCAGTCGGAACGGAAATCAACCACTCGTTTTGGTGATGAGCCATTATAATGTTATAAAATTTTTGACACGAAATATTATTATATTTTAAAAATGAAGGCTAATAAAAGCCCTAATTTAACCAATAAATGAATCTGAACAACTTCTCCAGGTGTTTATTGAAATTGCTTGACTTTAAAAGTCATTCATTATATGATAACAGATGGTATTTTCATTACCACCACAAATAAGCCCCGAAAACTTATAGTGTAGTTTAATGAAAAATAACGGTAATCGAATCGATTAGGAGGATATATACATGCGTACAACATTCATGGCTAAAGGTCACGAAGTAGACCGTAAATGGCTAGTAGTTGATGCAGAAGGCCAAACTCTTGGACGTTTAGCTTCTGAAGTAGCTGCTATCTTACGTGGTAAACATAAACCAACATTCACACCAAACGTTGACACAGGTGATCACGTAATCATCATCAACGCTGACAAAATCCATTTAACTGGTAACAAATTAGAGGGTAAACTTTACCGTCACCATACTCAATTTGCGGGTGGTTTAAAAACTCGTACTGCTGGTGAAATGCTAGACAAGTACCCAACAAGAATGATCGAATTAGCAATTAAAGGGATGCTTCCTAAAAACTCTTTAGGTCGCAAAATGTTCACTAAACTTAACGTTTACACTGGAACAGAGCACCCACATGCTGCACAAAAACCAGAAGCATACGAGCTTCGCGGATAATATAAATTAAGAGGAGGATATTACTTTGGCACAAGTTCAATACATCGGCACTGGTCGCCGTAAAAGCTCTGTAGCTCGCGTACGTTTAGTACCAGGTACAGGTAAAATTGTTATCAACAAACGTGAAATCGAAGAATACGTACCATTCGCTGCATTACGTGAAGTAATTAAGCAACCATTAGTAGCTACTGAAACTACAGGAAGCTATGATATCCACGTAAACGTTAACGGTGGTGGATACACTGGTCAAGCTGGTGCAGTACGTCACGGTATCGCTCGTGCTCTACTTCAAGTAGACCCAGATTTCCGTGCTGCATTAAAATCTGCTGGATTACTTACTCGTGATTCACGCATGAAAGAACGTAAAAAACCAGGTCTACGCGGCGCTCGTCGTGCACCTCAGTTCTCAAAACGTTAATATTACTTATATCAACGTTTCCAAACCCTTTCTCGAAGTTTCGAGAAAGGGTTTTTTTGTTTGGAAAATGCTATAGCTGGGTTTTGCTACTTAGAAGTTCAAGTATTCCAAGAAATCTTGAAGCACTGTTGTTGACTGGCATATTAATAGCCATTGTGATGTGTAATTTATATAGAAATGGCTGATACTACTTTTAAGTTGTTTATTCTGAAAGTGGAGGTCAATAGATGAAAAAGCTACTAATATTATCACTTGCGGCAATGGCACTTCTTGGTGCATGTCAGAATAAAACTGACGTAAAAAAAACGGAGGAAGTAAAAACAGGGAATACTGCAGATCAGAGACAGGGTGAAATAACAGAAGGTCAAGCAAACGCCAACATTCTTAGTAGTACAAACTGGCAAGCCACAAAAGTTTACGATAAAAATAATAAAGATGTAACAGCAGAGAATTCAAATTTAATGGGCCTTGCTAAATATGACGCTGACTCAGGACGCTATGAATTCTTCGATCCAAAAACAGCTGGAAGTCTTGACGATAAAGGGACTTTTTTTATTACGCATGACGGAAAGCATAGAATATTGATTTCACAAACGAAAAATTACCAAGTAGTTGAAGAAATTACTAAGGTGAAAAATAATATGTTTACGTCTAAGAGAATGGGTAAAGATGCAAATGGCAACGATGCAGAGGTATTCGTTGAGCATGTCCCTTATAAGGAAAAAAAGCTAACATTTACTGAATCCGCTAGAACTTTAAATAATTCTACAGGCACAATTGTTAAGGATGTGGATGGAGATAAAATCTTAGCTGATACGCTTTGGCAAGGAACAGTTGTATTAGATGCAAACAAAAATGATGTAACACAATATAATACAAATTTTATTAGCATTGCGAAATATGATGCTAATACGAATAAATATGAATTTTTCAATCCTGAAACAGGTAAAAGTCGCGGTGACTATGGATACTTTAATGTGATCGATGGAAATAAATTAAGAGCCCATGTTTCAATTGGCGACAATAAATATGGGGCTGTGCTCGAAATTACCGAGCTAAATAATAAGAAATTCACGTATCTAAGAACTGGGAAAGATAAAGATGGTAAGGATATAACAGTATTTGTTGAGCATGAACCTTATACAGGTAAGTTTAAACCTGAATTTACACTAAAATAAAAAGCTAACGGCGTTAGTCCTTGTAGTATAAATGGATTAATGCCGTTTTATCATTATCAAAAAAGTATCTTCTACCATTTCAAATCAAACTCTCAATTTTACCTTCTTTCGATACACAAATATCCGCTGAAAGAAGGCTAAGAATTCCTTTCCGATTACTTAAAGAGTTTTTTTACTTTCTAGCATAGTTCAATCACTAACTTCGTACACTAAATATAAAAGGGTGGTGGATATGGGTGAAGCGCTGGCTTGCACTAGGAGTAATTATGCTAATGAGTATAGTGGTCGTGGCATATGAAACGAATGCTTCGAACCGTAACTTCTTCTTACCGGACCCACTTGGTGGCATAAAAATTGTCATTGATGCGGGACACGGAGGTTTAGATGGAGGTGCTTCGAAGGGCGAAGTAATTGAAAAGGAAATTACACTTGCAATTGCTCAGCATGTTGAGAAGCAATTAAAGAAAAAAGGCGCAACGGTCGTAATGACACGAACAAAAGATGGAGATGTGATCGATGAGCATGCGTCCTCAGAAAAGTTTGGAACATTGAGAGAACGGAAAAAGCAGGACATCTTTTTAAGAAAAGACATAGTAGAAAAAGAAAAACCGGATATTTTTATTACAATTCATGCAAATGCCATTCCTGAAACAAAATGGCGAGGAGCACAGGTATTTTATCATCAAGAAGGACATGCTGAAAGTGAATTTTTAGCAAAGAGCATTCAAGATTCCATTCGCACTAATTTGAAAAATACTGACCGAGAAGCAATGTCTATAAAACAAATATATTTACTGAAAAAAGCTGAGGTACCTGCTGCACTAGTAGAAACAGGGTTTATAAGTAATGATGAGGAACGTGCACTATTAACAGATAAGAAATACCAAGAAAAAATGGGAGATGCCATTGTTGAAGGTATAGAAGAGTACTTATTAGCAAAAATTGAATAGAGCAACAGCACAACGTAAATCAAATCATTATGATATACTAACATTGAGATAATATAAGGGGAGTGTTCGTCGTGATAACTGAACAACAAGTACGAGAAATACTAGGACAACTACAAGATCCATTTTTACATAAATCATTCGCAGAAACAGACGGTATTACAAACGTAACAATAAAAGAAGAGAAGAATCATGTCAGTGTAAAAATTGCGATTGCTAAAACAAATACACCTGAACAATTACAGCTACAAATGAAAATTGTTGAAGTTTTGAAAGAAGCGGGAGCAAATACAGTTGGAATTCGTTTCGAAGAGCTGTCAGCAGAAAAGCTACAAAGCTTCCGTGGCGTAGCAACTGAAGCTGAGGCACAAGATATTTTATCTCCGCTTAGCACAGTACAAGTTATTTCAATTGCCTCTGGTAAAGGCGGAGTGGGGAAATCTACAGTATCAGTTAACTTAGCTGTTGCATTAGCTCGTCTAGGTAAGAAGGTTGGCTTAATTGATGCTGATATTTATGGGTTCAGTGTGCCTGATATGATGGGTGTTACAGATATGCCTAAAGTGGTAGACAATCGAATTTTCCCTGTTGATCGTTTAGGCGTGAAAATGATTTCAATGGGCTTCTTTGTTGAAAATAACGCACCGATTGTATGGCGTGGACCTATGTTAGGTAAAGTGTTAGATCAGTTCTTCCGTGATGTAGAATGGGGCGAGCTAGACTATCTACTATTGGATTTACCACCAGGTACAGGTGACGTTGCATTAGATATTCACCAAATGCTTCCTTCATCAAAAGAGATTGTCGTAACAACACCTCATCCAACGGCAGCGTTCGTTGCAGCTCGTGCAGGTGCAATGGCTTTACAAACAGACCATGAAATTTTAGGCGTTATTGAAAACATGGCATGGTATGAATCAAAATCAGGTGACCGTGAATTCGTATTCGGTCAAGGTGGAGGTCCAAAGTTAGCAGAAGAGTTACGTACAGAGCTACTTGGTCAAATTCCTCTTGGTCAACCTGACTGGTCAGAAGAAGATTTTGCACCTTCTGTTTATGCTGAAAAGCACACAACTGGACAAATCTATTTAGACATCGCGACGAACATTATCAATAAACTAAATAAATAATGAAAACGGATTTCCTCAAACAATGGAGGAAATCCGTTTTTACATTTAAGTGGGTTACTGAGTGCCTTTTTGCTCATTACCTTCACCACCGCCGCCAGCATCTTTTTTACCGCCGCCAGCCTTACCTGTCTCGCCACCGCTCTTCCTAATAAGCTCCTGCCATTTTGTTTGCATAAGCGGACTTTCAATCGTTTCCTTGACGACTTCCTCCATTTGTTTTCTCATATTGGAGGATTTTAGAATAGTCTCTAACTGCTTTTGCATATCTGGCTGGCCAAAGAAAGCTTCCATATCTTTTTGGAAAGTGGGGTCTTTTATTAATTCCTTCATAATATCCTGTTGTTGCTTTTGCATACTTTTAGCTACGGTTTCTTTAAATTTTGGATCTTCGAAAGTTTTCTTCCAAAAGTCTTCTGCTTCTTTGGAAAGCAAAGTAGCCTCAGTAGCCTTCTTCACTTCATCATGCTCCAAAACCAATAATTCACGGAAACTTGGGTCCTCTAAAAGCTTTCGCAGCGCCTTTTTACCATCCTCGGTTTGTAAAGAGTCGATCATTATTTTTTTTATTTCTTCATAGGACATGGTAGAGGCTTTTTCTTGTGAACAGGCAGAAAGAAACAGCATTAGAATTAGTAGTAAGAAGAATTTTCGCATCAAAAATCAGTCCTTTCTATAGATAGACTCTTTCAATTATTGTTCACATTTATGATGACTTTATGTATTGGTTAGGATGAGAAATAGCTTTTTTAACAATGCATTGTTAAAATAAGTATAGATATACATAAGAAATTGGGGGACTTTTAGTTGTGACGATACGAAATTGGGCTAAGTTTTTCTTCTTTGCAATGCTCGTTGGTGGCGCAGTCAACGGAATTTGCAGTTTATTTATTCGATGGGACTTCTTCCAACCATATATTGCAAACGGTCAATGGGGAGAATTTTTGGCCGGACTTTTATGGATGGTTTTCTTAGGATTTACAATGAGTGTTATTGCACAAGCAGGTTTTTTTGCTTATTTAACGCTCCATCAAGTAGGGGTTAATATTTTTAGAACACTTACATTATGGAATTGGATACAGCTAGTATTAATTGCTATTACTATTTTTGATATTATATTCTTCCGCTTTATACCAGATGTAAAAGAAGGTCAAAGCTGGGTATTCTATAGTGGTTTGTTAATTTCATTAATATTCAGTGCTATAGCAACGGCTATTCAAAAAGTAAAATTAACAGGAAAAAAACATGTTTTCATTTCGGCATTATTTTTTATGATTGTTGTTACTACACTAGAATGGACAATTGCATTAATGGGTCGCGATGAAAATATTAACGAGTATGTTGCAATGTTACTTTTCCCTTTACTCGCTGTAAATGCTTATCAATTATTAGTATTACCAAAATATAATGCAAAATCCGAAGAAGATCGTCAAAAATTAGAAGCACGCCGTAAAGCACGTCGTGAACAAGCTAAAAACGCATAATAATAAACAAAGAAGTTGCCTCTATAAATCGTGGAGGCAACTTCTTTGTTATCCGCTATAACTGTCAGTAATTACTGACAGTAAAGAAGATGGAGGGAGATCAACTGCCCGTCCGATTGGGAAGACTAATAGTCAGTGGGGGGGGAAGACAACCCCCACTGATTAAAGTTTCACTTTATGGTGATTTTTTAGTTTGAACTTTATAGCCGAATATATTTTCCTCAATCGACATAAATTTATTTTGTTGTAGGAATGTATTGAGCTCCTTAAACGAGATTTTATTTTTTGGGTGTAAAGATATAAAAACAAAATCTCCCTTTTGTAATTGAGGTTTCTTTTCACCTTTCCAGATTAGGGAGGGAGAAAGTATATTCATCTGCTGTTGAAATAAGTTATTTTGTAAATCCTGCGAATACTGGTGATTTCGTGTTGCAAACCAAAGTGGGGTTTCTTGTAAATACTTTTCGTAAATAGTAATATCTTTTTGAACGACGGCAAGATCAATTGGCTTATCTACGGAATCCTCAGGTCCTAATAATCCTGTTGGTAGTTTGCGTTCTTGAATGACTTTTATGTGCTCAGATGAACGTTTAATCCATGCAGCATCTAATAAAAGAAGCGGATAAGGTTCTTTTACAGTTTTAAGCCAATCCAACAAGGTTTCATCAGAGAAAGAAATTTCGACAACAAGTGATGTGCCATAATGTCCTTTTGTTACAACTGCTGGAGCATCGGCGATGTTGAATACAGAAATCATAGTAGAATTTATCGGCTTTATAAAGACAAACAATATTACGATGAAAACCAGTGAAATCAACGTTTTACGAACCATCATAACAACCTCGTTTCTATATTTTTAACTTCTTTCAGCAAATGTTTTCGTAGCGAAAGTGAAACGTCAGCTACAAATGTCTTTTGTAGCGAAAGCAAAGCGTCAGCTACAGAAGTTAATGCCTCCGGCCGATTCCGGACGCAATTATGCCGAGGCATAATTGATACAGAAAATAAACTTCTTAAAAAAACTTATGATTTAGTGTTGACTTTCATGAATAATCGATGTTATTATGTATAAGTCGCCAAGAGGTGACGCAGTAAATTAAAAAATGAACCTTGAAAACTGAACAAGCAAAACGTAATCAATAAAGTTTTTAGTAGCTAACCTTGAGTTGGTGAACGAAACAAAATTTTGGACATCA
>NZ_JBNNUX010000013.1:0-118186 GCF_050280145.1 Lysinibacillus sp. NPDC093688 | reverse complement strand
CACAAGGCTTTAGGAGTTAAAAGCAATTAACGTGGAGTTCGCACCAATCGCTTGATACGAAGGGTATTCTGTTATAAATCTATGCTTCTATACAGACTTGTATAGTTTTGTCTGAATTTATCGTAACAGTTTAGTTACCCAAAATACTAGATTTCCAGGCGAAATTGCAACTAGTAAACCATTACGATAAGAAGTAAAAAATGATTTTGTCACTTTCTCTCCTGCAAGCGTAATACCATGATCAGCATTTTTAATAGAATCTAGTCCTAAAAGGAATAAAAAACCAGCCCCTATAATCCACATAGGGATTTGAATGATAGGCATTGCTAAAATGGACGCTAGTCCCATATACAATGCAAAAACCAATACAATATCAATTGTCATACCACCGAGTCCGACAGCCCAACCATGCATAAAACCATTTTTAAGTCCTTGCTTTGTCATTTCTACTGTAATGGCCCCAACAGGCATGGCAATCGCAAGTCCTACCAGTACATACGCTACATATAAACTCAAATAAACACTTCTTTCATGCAATCAGATAAGTTTCATACGTCCGTTTATAGTTGTATTATAGCATAAAAATACAGAAATATAACATTACACTAATATTTATTCATCTTCTTGCTATTATTTTATTAAATTATTTGTATGATGTTTTTGGGAAACCTATTCCGATTGCTATTCATTTTTTTCTTATCAGAGCTTTTTGATCTACTTAAAAGATTCCAAGTGAATATTTTTCTTTTTCACTAACAGCCTTTATATAAAAATGTTTCTTCAGTAATTTTTGGAAGTAAAAGTGCTGTTGATATCATCAAAAGAATATGGGAATGGGCGAAGTACGGTTCAAATATGGTAGAAGTTATAATGGATGAAGGACCAATAAATGATTACAAGTAGACTGGAATTATATAAAATTTGAAAATAAAATAGCTAGACAGATAGACCTTTGCCAGTTTGCATAATAAAGGGGGAGTCGACCACAGATGATAAGGGTCGCTCCTTTTTGTTTTAGAGGAAGCTCAATTAATTGTCAAACTCAATAAATTTTTTCCCAAGAATACGATCTATATGGAGATGGCGTGACATAAAGAGAATTGTCCCTTTTAACAAATGTGATATATGCTTCACCCTTCTCTGAGGACGATACCCATTTGTATTCCTCTCGAAGAGTACCTTTACCTGATAATACTCCAGGACCACCCAATATTTTGACTACTTCATCATAGGGCATACCTTCTTTAATAGTAGCAGTACTCTCGGCTGTAACATCTGGGTAGCTTAAAATGGGTAGCTCCTTTCCTTTATATATCATCATATTTAGATAATTTGTTTTAATGGGCCCTGATATTATAATTTCATTGACGCCATCATGGAAAGCTTCTGGAGCCCCAAATAAGTCAACGCTCGGCTTTTTAGCAAAAAGATAATCAAGATCGATTGAATTAAAATGATCAGCATCAAGAGCTAGAAATTTTTCATAATTGACTGTAGGCTTACCAAAATCTCTCACCTTACGCAATTCTTTATCATAAACATCCTTTTCAAAATCAGATGGGATTAAGTTCACACCTAAACTAGAAATATATATATCTTTGTTTTGATAATCCCAACGGACATCTATACCAAGCAATTCCCCTATAAATCTTAAAGGGACTACAGTTCTTCCATTAATAATCTGACTAGGTACATCTGATTGAATATGTTCTACATCTGCTGGACCGTGGTTATTCAAATAAGAACTTGAAGTTTTAGTAGCCGTTTTTTGACCAATTGGTAAGGTAACAGTGTAGTTAGTGTTTTCGATAGAGTAAACAATAGTGACTACTTTCTTTTTCGAATCCCATTTCACAACATTACCTAAATTTTCAGATACAAATCGAAGTGGCACAAGAGTTCGACCATTTTTTATTATAGGTTTTTGATCCAATACTACTTCTTTAGTGTTTACAAATACTTTAATAGTGTCGCTAGCACTAGCAGTATTATGAGATGTAAACAAAAGAGTTGTTGTAATGAAAGCTATTAAAACAAAATTTAATCTTTTTAACATCTTTCTCTCCTTATAAATCATAATTTATTATAAACACCTCTAAAAAGAGCTGTTCAAAAATAATATCGGATTTTACCCAAAGAAGTCAACCAAATTCAACTCTTTCTAATGTAACAAAGTCAGGGAGAAGTATTAACACTTGCTCAAAGCTCGAAAATCTTCCCTCATTTGAATATACACCTGTCCCTAAAAAATCATGACCTAACCAGAAGACAGTAGTCAGTTTATCAAATTGTAGGCAGACTGTAACTCTAATTTCGTCATATTCCCACGTTTTTTCTTCAAATTTGAAAGCTTGTTTATTGTTTGACCAAAATGTACTCATGATATGATTATGTTGCCAAATCATATTTGGGATAAAGTATGTCAATTCTTCACGATTATTTATTGTCACAATAAAGAAATCGCTTGTTTGGGATGGGTGTATTTTTTCAAATATAATTTGATTTTCTAAAAGTTCCTGCTGTAGCTCATCATAGATATCTACATCGTGATACATTTCTATCAAATAATAGATAGGATAATTTGAAAGACTTTCTGTAAATTGAACAAGTTGTTCATTGGGTAATTCAGGAATGTACATTGGCCCAATATTTAATGCAAATTTGATATTTTTAGAAACATGAAATGGATTGCCGCCGTAAGATGGCGGTTTATTATAATATTTTTCAGGTAAATAGCCTACTTCTAATTTCATTAAATCCTACCTTTTGTATAAATTGTTTTGTTTAATTGTAACTGCTCTTCATAAGAAATGTAATGTTAATAAAACCTCACTTTGGCATATCACTTAGAACCGTATCAGAAGTACTATAGGTTTTTTTCAGAAGAAAAAGTAAAATGCCATTCCTGTTGAGGGCTGGCACGGTTTTAGTTTAAACGAACATTTCTTGCTTGAAGGCGTGTATTAATATACTAAATTCTGTTCTAATGTAATACCGTCTAATATTAATTTCGACTTAGACTTTAAAATTTACTTTATTTATTTAAACAATAACTCCATAAAGTCGCCTTATTGTTTCAACAAAATCTTTATCCGTCATATCATCTATAATGAGATAATTTTCAGGACAGTTAATATGCTTTTTATCTAAAAAGCCCGCATAATCTTTTTTCATTATTTGAATAATATCTTCGAAGATTTCTCTTTTACTATGCATCGTATCATTCCATTCCTTTGATTTTGAATGTAAACGCAAAAACAAATAAAAAATCCCTCTGAAAATAGCTTCAGAAGGATTAGTAAATAAATTTATTGTGTACAAAAATAAGCATACAAAGAGGTATGCATTATAAAAGTATAATAAATGGACAGACTAATCCTATTTTTCATTTGAAAATGCATATACATTTTACGTGTAAAAATAGAATTATTTGTTCATCGTCCATTCATCATCCCTTCAAATTTAGTACATTAATTGCAACACTAAGATTTAGAAAATTCAAAATTGTTTACCATTGTCGTTACTTTGTATAAATATAGCACGGAGAACCGTATCGTAAGTAATAGACGTTGTTATAACAACATCTTATTAGAATGTCGTATATATTCGTAAACTAGCAAAAAGTAGGTACAAGAAAAAATCTTGTACCTACTTTTTTATGTCGTTGCAATTTCCACAACTTCTGCACCCACATGTACGGGTGGTTTTCGATCTTTCCATGGAGCAGATTCTTCTAATTGTTTCCCAAGCTGTAGAAGGGTTAACTCATCCGCGAAGTGTCCTGTAAATTGCAGCCCGATTGGCAAGCCAGACGCACTCATTGCAAGCGGCAATGATAACGATGGTTGACCTGTTGCATTAAACAAATTGGTAAACGGCGCATATGTGAAAATTTGCTCTGTCCATTCAATCGCCGAGATGTTTGGATTATCCGCATTAAGCTCGCCAATTTTCGCTGGTAATGTGCCCATTGTTGGGCTTAAAAGCACATCATAATCTGCAAAGAATGTCGCTACTTGACGTGATACAAGTGCATTCGTATTAATGGCTTCTAATAGTGCGCTAGCTTTTAAGTTTTTGCCATATTCATAGCATTGCCAAATGGCTGCTTCAATATTATCACGTGAAGGTGTTTTACCTGTTAATTCTGCTGCCCCCACAATCATTTTATAAATATTCGCAGTCCAAATATTTACCGTTGCACTTGAAAATGGTGCTTCGTCGTAAACTGGTCGAGCTTCGACTACTTCATGCCCTAACTCTTCTAATAATTTTACGGCCTTATGTACGGCCTCGATACATTCCGGATCAACGAATGCACCAGAATTTGTTTCTGTTGTCCAGGCGATCTTTAGTGGACGTACTTTTTGCTGAATTGCTTTACTGTAAGGCATTTCTGGGCTTTGAATAATCGAATAGCATCCTAAGTCTGGCCCAGCTACTTGGTCCAGTAAAGTAGCGGCATCACGAATGGTTTTTGTCAGCGCAAATTCAATGGCTAACCCATTTAATGCCTCACTATTATAAGGCCCCATTGGCACACGACCACGTGAAGGCTTTAAGCCAACGACTCCACTGCATGATGCAGGAATACGAATGGATCCTCCTCCATCATTAGCATGCGCGATTGGGACGATGCCACTTGCGACAGAAGCTGCTGCACCGCCACTTGAACCACCAGGGCTATGGTCTAGATTCCATGGGTTACGAGTTGGACCATAAATAACAGCTTCCGTTGCGGCATTATAGCCGAACTCTGGTGTTGTGGTTGTACCGCTTAACACAAAACCAGCATTTTTAAACCGTTTCATTAATTCACTATCGACAGACATTACAGCATTTTCTGCAACACGACTGCCCATACTATGTGGCACACCTTCCGCATGGAGTACAACTTCTTTAATTAAAAATGGGACACCTGCAAATGGTTGATTATCATTTAAAGTTGAAATCGCTTTTTCAGCCTGATCCTCTAACACGCTGACAACGGCATTAATCGAAGGATTAACCTTTTCAATACCTTGGAGCGCTAATTTTGTAAGTTCTTCTGGTGTCACTTGCTTTGTTTTTACTAACTCCGCTAATCCAAGACCGTCATATGATGCGTATTCCTGCAAATTCATCAGATCACCTCATAATAGTTTTGACTTACAAATTCATCTTAAATTGAAAAGAAAAAAATTGATATTACCCAAAAGGATAATTTGTTTTGAACGAGAATATATGAAGTTAATAGAGAAAAGGAGGAATTATTTTGTATGAGCATAAAGAGGTGGAGTATTTATTAGAAGCGACGTTTAAGATTTCAAATATGAATATGCAACAAACAAGTGAAGACTTTAAATTGAATATGTTGCAAGTATTAAGTGAATGTTTTCAATACGAGCATACGGTATTTTGGGAAGTGGCAGATGGGGAGTTAAATGAACAGCCTGTCTATTTCAACCTAGAGACTTATACGATACAAAATTATCTACATGAATATAAATATTACGATCCTTTACACCCAGTAAATATGCGAAACCAACCCGAAATTCAATTAATGCAACGAAATGAAGTTATATCGATGAAGAAAAAGCAGTATTATGTTGAGCGCTTTTTACAAAAAAATGATTTTATAGATGAAATGGTTATGTATCTGTACAATCAGCAAAAGCCAACAGCGGCTATTGGCTTTTTGCGAAAAGAAGGAGAAATACCATTTACAGAACAGGATAGTCAAAAGCTATTGTATATAAAGAGGTTGATTGAAAATGTTTATTTTTTACATCAATATGTTCAGCCAGGCGAATCATTGCGAATTACTCAACGCGAAAAAGAGCTGTTAATGTATTTATGTAAAGGATTTAAAAATGCAGAAATAGCCAGTAATTTATATGTTAGTGAAAATACAGTAAAGAAGCATCTGCAAAATTTGTATCGAAAATTTCAAGTAACTTCCCGAACGCAGCTTGCATTAAGATATTCAGAAAGCTTTCGTGCATAAAAATAAGATGTTGGTAATCGATAAAAACCGAGTGCTATTGAGATCTCTGCTGAACAAAGAACTAAACTTTCATCCGAAGACATTTAGACTTAATTCAATACAATAATAATAAACAAGGTAAAGGTTTCATTATCAATCCCTACCTTGTTTATTATCTAATTACGCTATTTCTATTGATATTCAATAATCATTTCCCCACCCGTTACAGTATATCCATCGAACAGGCTCGAATTTTACCGTTACTTCAGAAAATCTATTTTTTAAGCATCCAACTTTTAGGGCAGCTTCTCATCCCTCTTATAGCATTTGTTTTTTCCATTGCGATAGCATGTCATTGGATTTCGCAATGTCCACTTTTAATGAAACCTGTTTATTTGAGCAACGTTTCTTAGCTTTTTCCCAAGCTTCTTCTAGAGCAGGTAAATAGCTTAAATTTTTTGTAGCTGCGACAAGCTGTAAAAAACTATTCCCTTGAATATAGTACCAGCGAGGGTTCATACTATCTAGCTGAATTGCTTCTTCAATAAGACGTAGTGCCAAGTATGGACTGCCTTCATTGCGGCTCAAAAACTGTGCAAAGGCTCCCCAGTAAAGAGCTTTATTTGGTTGTAGTTTTATCGCTTCCGCATATTGCACAAGTGCTTTGTCATGCTCCTTAGCAAGTGCAAAATATTCGGCCATTGTATAGTAAGCATTCGCTTGTGCCTCGACCGACCCAGCCAATAACTCATCTATTACTTTACCGAATTGCTTTTCATCCTCACTTCCTATGTATGCAGCGAGTACATCACGCTCTGGATAAGAACCATCTGTTCGTTCAACACTTTGCTTCATTTTTTCAGCAGTAGGAATAGGCATATTTGCATAACCGTTTGCTTCCAACATTGCGGAGTGCTGTTGAATGCTTGGACATGATTCATGTTCTGTAAACGCAGTATTAGCTAAAAGTACTTTGGCTAATTGATAGCTTTCTTTCACATGACCATTTATAAATAATTCATTTATCTGTTGAACTTGCTCATCAAACTGTTTGATCACTATATAAATCCTCACCTTCACCAAAAGAAAAGTCTTATAAGTATTTTACCATCTTTAAATCTAAAACAAACTAAATAGCAATAATTTTTCTATAATTCTTTTAATTTACGGCTAATTCAGTATCTATTATTATATTGTGGCTCATCACATAACGAGGGTTGATTTCCGTTCCGACTGAGCGCTTTCCTGGGGGCGTCGGGCCAACACGAGGTTGGTCACGAAGGCGTTATCACAGGACGTGATGCTTTTAGCCTTCGTTCCCCTCCCCCGCTTCGCTCCAGGGTCTCGGGCCAACACGATGTTGGTCACGAAGGCGTTATCACAGGATGTGATGCTTTTAGCCTTCGTTCCTCTATTGCTGATCCCCGAGGAGTCGCCCAGCCTCCACTCCAATCAACTTATTTATTTAGCATACGTCTCAACAAATGTCATTCCGAAATTTTAGGGATAAGCTCCTATTTTTTAGTTCTATTGGATTTGTGTTTAAAATTACGATAATTGAAAAAACATTGGATAAAGTTCTGAATTATGAGATAATTGAAGTGCGTTTTCATTTTTGATATATAGGAGGGCTGCTATGAATAGACGATTGCATTTTGTATCGCTTATTATTGGAAATTTATTAACACTAGGAGCTATTTTCTTTTATGCTATGCAAAGTCAAGTGGATGTGGCCCTCAGCACATATGCCCTTGTGATGGGGTTCTTAAGCACATCACTACTAATCTTTTTTTATTTATGGGGGGATGAAAAACAGCAAATCTCGAATCGTTTTTCTAAATAACTCGGGTGACTTAAAATTACAGTTTTGAAGTGAACTATTTTTTTCACACACTCGTTGCACAAAAAAAGTTAATTTCCCCTTCTCTACATCAGTAGGTAAGGGATTTTTTTTCATGAAAAGCCTCTTTTTTCGTGGTATTCCCCTCTGAATACGACTAATTGTTGTTGAAAAATAAAAAATTTTGTAGAAAATTTAAAAAGAATGATTGAGTAGTAATTCAATTTTCTGTATAATCAGCTTGTTTGACAAAACTTATTTGAATTTGGGGGTAGACAATTGGGTAAAGCATTGATCATCGGAGCTGGCGGAGTTGCCAGTGTTGTGGTACACAAGTGTGTTCAAAATCCGGACGTATTTGAGGAGATTTGTATCGCAAGTAGAACTGTTTCAAAATGTGACGCTCTAAAAGAAAAACTAGACGGCGGAAAAACAAAGATTCACACTGCACAGGTAGACGCAGATAATACGGAAGAGGTTATTGAGCTTATTAAAGCCTTTGGACCAGAAGTTGTTATTAATGTAGCACTACCTTATCAAGACTTAACGATTATGGATGCTTGCTTAGCGACGGGTGTACACTATGTGGATACTGCAAACTACGAGCCACCTGAAACGGCAAAATTTGAATATAAATGGCAATGGGCTTATAAAGAGAAGTTCGAAAAAGCTGGCTTAACTGCTTTACTTGGTAGCGGTTTTGACCCAGGCGTAACGGGCGTTTTCACAGCTCATGCACAAAAACATGAATTTGATGAAATCCACTACATTGATATTGTGGATGCAAATGCTGGTGATCACGGTTACCATTTCGCAACAAACTTCAACCCAGAAATCAACATTCGTGAAATTACAGCGAATGGTCGTTACTGGAAAGAAGGCGAGTGGGTTGAAACTGCACCACTTGAGAAAAAAGAGGTTTATAACTTACCAGAAATCGGTCCAAAAGATATTTACCTTTTATACCATGAAGAACTAGAATCACTTGCTAAAAACATTAAAGGCTTAAAGCAAATCCGTTTCTGGATGACATTCTCTGAAAAATACTTAACACACTTAAAAGTATTAGAGAATGTTGGTATGACTTCTATCAAGCCTATCGAGTTTGAAGGACAAATGATTCAACCAATTCACTTCCTTACAGCTGTACTGCCTGATCCAGCATCACTTGGACCACGTACAAAAGGAAAAACTAACATCGGTTGTATTATTCGCGGTCTAAAAGATGGTAAGGAAAAAACTTATTATGTGTACAATGTATGTGACCACGAAGAATGTTATAACGAAGTTGGTTCACAGGCAATTTCCTACACAACTGGTGTACCAGCAATGATTGGTGCAATGCTTGTGATGAACGGTCAATGGCGTAAACCAGGCGTTTGGAATGTCGAAGATTTCAATCCAGATCCATTCATGGATGCACTAAATAAATGGGGTCTACCATGGCAAGAAAGCCATAACCCAGAATTACTTGACCTAGAATTAGACGCAAAGGAATTCAGTCGATGAAGCCAATTGATTTCTCAAAAGTTCCGTCCCCTTCTTACGTAGTGGATGAACGATTATTAACAAAAAATCTAGAACTTTTAAAATCGATTCAAGATCGAACAGGTTGCCGTATTTTACTTGCCTTAAAAGGGTTTTCTATGCATTCAACATTCCCATTAGTGGGTGAATATTTAGCAGGGATTACATCTAGCTCATTATTTGAAGCTCAACTCGGCTATGAAAAAATGAGAAAAGAAGTTCATGTCTATGCACCAGCTTACGTGGAGCATGAAATGGACGAGCTACTTGGCTATGTTGATCATATTGTGTTTAATTCATTTAACCAATGGAACCAGTATAAGGACAAAGTAACATCTGCTGGTAAAACAATTGAATGTGGTATTCGTATCAATCCTGAGTACTCTGAAATTGAAACAGCACTTTACGACCCTTGCTACACGAATTCTCGTCTTGGCACAACTTTAGCCAACTTCGATAAGTCACAGCTTGACGGTATTGATGGCTTACACTTCCATGCTATGTGTGAGCAAAACTCAGATACGTTAGAGCGTATTATACAAGTTGTCGAAGAAAAATTTGGTGATGTTTTACATCAAATGAAATGGTTAAACTTTGGTGGAGGTCACCATATTACTCGTGAGGATTATGATGTAGAAAAGCTTGTGAATATCATTAATTACATTCAAAACAAGTATAACCTTCTCGTATATTTAGAGCCAGGTGAAGCTGTTGCACTTAATACAGGTTATTTAGTAACGACTGTTCTTGATGTACAGAAAAACGGTATGGACCTAGCAATTTTAGATACATCGGCAACTTGCCATATGCCAGACGTTCTAGAAATGCCATACCGCCCAATGATTATCGGTTCAGGTCAACCAAATGAGCTAGCTCACACATATCGCCTAGGCGGGCTTACTTGTCTTGCCGGTGATGTAATTGGTGATTATTCATTCGAACAACCTTTACAACCAGGCGATCGTCTAGTATTTACAGATATGGCGCATTACTCAATGGTGAAAAATCATATGTTTAATGGTGTAAACCTTCCATCCATCGTTTCTTATAACGATGAAGAAGGCATTAAAGTCATTCGTGAATTTAAATTTGAAGACTATAGCGGTCGACTTTCATAATACAAAGAAAATCCTCTCCAACTTATTGCTGGAGAGGATTTTTTTACGGTTTCATATTCATCCAACTATCAACATGATGAATGGCAAAACCATTATAGCTTGTTTTATTGGCATACTGTTTTTGAACTTGTGCTAACTGTTTATTCATATAGGCCTCTCCATCATCATAGAAGGTAATCTTTTCACCTTCATCAGAGGCTCCTGTTTCCACACCAATTACAATTGATTTATTTACTTTTTTTGCATAGTCTATTTCATGTTCAACAATTTTAATAATGTCTTTTGCAGCATCTCGATAAGCCATTATTGAAACACTTTCCACTTGGTCAATAACCCAGTCAGCTAATAAACCTTGGCCAAATTGGTTATTATATGAAACTTCGTCAAACCAAAATGGCATATCCACTTCCAAAGGCAATTGTAATTGATCAGTATCCCCTTTCGCTCTAGTAAGGAGCGCTTGATAGGATTCAATTGTTTTTACTTGGTTCGAGCTCCAGCCACTATTTAAGTAAGGTTCTACATCGAGATGAACGCCAGAAAATCGCTCTGTTGTTGCTGCATTTCCATTATATGTATGTAACCATTCAAACAGCTGATCCTGCATGTTATAACCTTCTTCTGATACCCAACTTGCAGCACCATCCAACGCATATACTTTTATTCCTTTTGTCGTAGCTTTATTGATAAAACTTTTGTAATCGTTACTTGCTATATCACTATTAATTTGTAAATATAATTTCTTTACTTGTTTGTCTTCTAAAAATGAGAGTACCCCTGATTCATCTTCGACAATCTTTGTCGTATCCCATAACCAAGTAGCCTTATCTTGCATGGACTTTGCGTCTACCTTTCCCATTGTTAATCCTAGCGTACTTACAATTGTTACTATAAAAACAATAATTGCTTTTGATAGTGAACGACTTACCATATGATAAACATCTCCATTCTATTTGCCGAGGCTCATAGAACGAACCTGGCAACCTGACGATCATGCACTAAAAAATAGTGTTTAGACTCACGGCTTTGCGTCCTTCCCTTTCGGTGAAGTTTGCCTTTTACAGTAGTTTTCTTACCTTTCATAATACGACGTTAGAACGGAGATGTCTGTAGGTAAAACGCATAATTTTATTAATAACTTTTCAAATAAGATAAAGAGAACACAGGTTATTTTTACTATATCAGAATAAAACAGTAGAAGTAATTATCTATAAAGATTGCTTTAATTGAAAAACAATTTGTACGTAATGAATCCTATAAATAACACTAAAATTAATACAAGCGTTTCTTTCCAACCCATACCATTTAAATTCCCACTACTTCCTCTATTAACTCCATCGTTTAGTGCACCCGTAGGATTGTTTTTTAATTCACTTTGTCTTAAACGCTCTCTTTTTTCTTCTGGTGTTTCCTTTTTCTTTGATTCCATATGACAAACACCTCCCCAATAATAAATATTTACTTATTTATACTAAAGATAGATATATTCATAATTGCGTCCGAAATCGGCTTTGTGCTTAGGCCTGTAGATGTTTTTTGTGCGAAAGCGCAGGGCTAACGTAGCGGCAGTAACAAAGGGTTTTGTCTGTGCGAAAGCGAAGAGACTGCAACAACATGAGGGCCGACACGATGTCAGTCATTTCGGTAATGCCACAGGACGTGGTTTTTTACCGATGCATGTCAGTTAGCCGTTACAAAATTGCACGTGGCTTATATGAAAAAATGGGCTATGAAATTACGAATATAACAATGGCTAAAACAATTTGATAATGTAACACCAAAGTCCAAGTACTCAATTAATATTGAGCTTGGGCTTTTTTTACCAGAGGAGAATATAAACGTCTTTGCTTTTAATATTGGGGACGCTTCTTCAACTAATACGAACGGGGTGCTTTAGTTAAATTTTGATTCACGAAATATCAAACTAAGTTGTACAAAAAAAGGTACTGCGAATCGCAGTACCTTTTAATATGCTAATTAATTGTCTTTTTAACCTTCGATTTTGCTTTTTGTACTTCAAAACAGAACCCGTTACTATAAGATAGACTTTTTTCAAATGTCTACCTTATAGGGTACAGTTTACTTCGTGTTAGTCTTTTAAATATTTTGGGATTCTGGATTCTTGTTACCAACATTTCTCTAAGTCTTATTCGATCACATTATAATGCTTTTCTACAACTTCCCAAGTAAAATTGAACACAAGAGCGAGCGAAGCGGCTCATCGAACGGCCCAGGAAAGCGCCAGTCGGAACGGAGATCAACCACATGTTTTGATAATAGTCTTTTCGAGTATTCATTTTCCTTTTACTGGTTGGAAAAAGAAAGGCAGAATCACAAATTTGTAATTCTGCCTAAAACATCAACTATGATGTGTAAATTATCGTATTGAATTAATTCTTAATTATAAAAAACTCAAGCCTGTACGTTTTCTTCTTCATTTTCAAGCATTTTGTGCAAATAATTAATTATTTCACGTATACCTTCTAATGAATTCACAAGTATTTTCGGGTCAACGTAAGTAATCATACGATTTTCAAGATTTGCCACAGCTGTAAAGTAGCGTGTTTTTGAATAATTGACAAGGCCCATCTGCTTTAATACTGACTCATCAAAATCAAGAATTTCACGAGCTTCTGTTACAAGTAATCCATAATTTACAACATCCGTGTTCAACACAATAATCCGTGCTGTTGCAACATTAGAGGTACGATTATAAAGAATACGCTCAAAATCAAGGACAGGCACAAGCTCGCCACGAATTCTTGTGAAACCTAGAAGATAATTAGGCAAATGAGGAATCGGCGTTACTTGCTCTAACTTTTCAATCGAAATCGCTTGTTCCACAGGCACTGCATATTCCTCTGTACCACAAGCAAAAACTACTGCCTTTACACTTTCCATTCGGTCACGTCCTTCGATTCTGTTGTTATTTTTTCGCAGACTCTTTTACGATTTCAACAAGTAAATCTGCTAATTTTTCTAATTCTTCTACTGGGATTTTTTCATTTGTTGTATGAATGTCCTCGTACCCAACAGAAAGATTGACTGTAGGAATGCCAAAACCTGCAATAACATTAGCATCGGAACCTCCGCCTGAAATACCAAGCTTCGGTGTGCGATCGATGTTGTGTACAGCTGCCATTGCCACTTGAACAACTTTATCTGATTCTGTTACACGGAATCCAGGATACATAAGCTTTACTTCAACCTCAGCTTTTGCTCCTAATGAAGCAGCAACTTGCTCAAACGTCTCCTGCATATGCTGAGTCTGTGCATCTAGCTTCGCTTTGTCGATTGAACGAGCTTCTGCAAGAATCGTTACTTCATCACATACAATATTTGTTGCCTGTCCACCTTCAAAGCGTCCAATATTTGCTGTTGTTTCTTCATCTAATCGACCCAGCTTCATTTTTGCAATACATTTAGAAGCAACCGTAATCGCTGAAATTCCTTTTTCTGGAGCAACACCAGCGTGAGCAGTTTTCCCAATTATTTTAACGGAAATTTTCGCTTGGAATGGAGCTGCTGTGACAATTCCTCCTACTTTGCCATCACTGTCTACTGCAAAGCCATACTTTGCTTTAATTTTAGATGGATCTAACTCTTTAGCGCCAACGAGTCCACTTTCCTCGCCAGCTGTAATAATAAATTCAATATCACCATGTTCAATATTTTGCTCTTTTAAGCGTTTAACCATTTCAAATAATGCGGCAAGACCAGCTTTGTCATCAGCACCTAAAATAGTTGTACCATCTGACACGATATAGCCATCTTCACGAAGAGATGGTTTAATCCCTTTACCAGGGACAACTGTATCCATATGAGAAGTAAAATAAATTGGTTCGATATCTAATGAACCTTTTAGTGTAGCAAGAATATTACCTGCTCCATGCCCGTTTCGAGTATGTGCATCATCTTGTTCTACTGTAAAACCAAGCGCTGTTAGTTTGTCGATTAAAACCGGCGCAATCACTTGTTCATGTTTTGTTTCTGAATCGATTTGTACGAGCTCAAAAAACTCTTCTACTAAACGACTTGTCATGTTGTAGGACTCCCTTAGTTTACGTGTATTTCCACGATATAGTATAGGTTTATTTTAGCACAACGTGTAAAGAGTTGAAATAATTCGCTAACAGGAACTACGACTATTTATGAAGGAATAGCAATTCCCCCTCAAAAAAAACATTGCTGAAGTTTTGTATTATTACTATAAATTAGAGTGACAAGCCAGAAGGTACATTTTAAGTGGTTGATTGGAGTGGAGGCTGGGCGACTCCTCGGGGATCAGTGATAGGGGAACGAAGTCTAAAACCATCACATCCTGTGATAACGCCTCCGTGACCAACATCGTGTTGGCCCGAGACCCTGCAGCGAAGCGAAGCGGCTCATCGGACACCCCCAGGAAAGCGCCCAGCCGGAACGGAAATCAATCCCTCGTTTTGTCGATATTTTTTTATTATTAAACGAAAAAAAAACCTGTGAAAAGAGGGAAAATCTTTTCACAGATTACTTTATATTCACGTTTTGCAAGATCGTTTCTTTTTCTTGTTGCAGAGACTGCAAATAATCATCTGCCTTGTTATGTTTATCCTGTAGACGCAAAATTGTATTATGTACATCATCTTGTACACGAGAGACCTGATCTCTTGCAGTGGATATTTTAGAATGGACAGACCAAGCTGAAAAAATATCATCAAAGAAATAGTCCGCAAATTTTACGAATCCATCTGTTTCAATCTGTAATGATTTCGTTGACATCTCATGTACATCCAGCAATTCGTTATGGAAGCGTTGTAACGCAATTTGAGCATTGTGAAGATAATTTTCGGTTTTATCCAGTGCATCATGCTTTAAATGTGTAACAAAGAATCCTCCACCAAAAAACGTATCCCAAGTTGAATATCCATTTGCGGAATGCAAGGACTCTGCTGCTTGTCCAAGCTCAGTAATTGCTGTTTCACCAGCCGCTTCTGCTTCCTTTATTTCTATCATTAGTTGTTTTGTTAACATTTCTTCATGCGCTAATTGTTCAAGCCTTTTTGCCTGTTCAGGCTCATGGATTTGTAAGTAGCCTTTCTTTTTAGCATTTAATTGGCTTAAAGCTCCTTGTAACTCTTGCTCATTAATTTGAGAAATTTTAGTGTTGATTTGCCCCAAATCATGCGTCAAATCAACATCCATCTTCTTCGCTTCATTTATTTTTAATTCAAGAATGGCCGCTTTATCAATTTTTTCTGCACGTAGCTCATCTTGTTGCCCTGTCCACGTACGAATCATATTCATAAAAGAAAAGCCTTCTAATTTATCGAGTCTCAAACGAATTTGATTGAGTGCATTAGAATGTTTGTAAATTTCCTGTTGGGCATGCTCGATTTGCTGTTCAATTAAAACCTTTTGTTCACTTAATCTACTGGCATTTCTTAATTGTGCATGAATCATTTCTTGCTCTTTTTGTAATTGTTTCCATTCCATTCATCTCAACTCCTCTTACCTATATGTACGGATGAAATGAAAATATGTTTCAATTTTCTGTCTCATCCCCATAACGTATGGTTGATTTCCGTCCCGCCTGAGCGCTTTGTCGCTTTCGCACAGATAAAACATTTGCTGACGCTTCGCTTTCGCACAGAGCAAAGCTTCCCGGGGGCGTCCGATGAGCCGCTTGGGCCAACACGATGTTGGTCACGAAGGCGTTATCACAGGATGTGATGCACTTAGCCTTCGTTCCCCTACTTGCTCGCTCCAGGGTCTCATCTGTGACGCTGTGATCTAATCCCCAAGGAGTCGCCCAGCCTCCACTCCAATCAACTGATATACATGGCATATTATCCTCAACTATTGGTGATGAGCCAATTATCTGTCATTCTCATATCAAATTAATTCAAGTCTAAAAGAAAAGCCTAGCAATCCGAATGGATACTAGGCATGTACATTTTTTATAGAGGAATGTTTCCGTGCTTTTTCTCTGGACGTGTTTCGTGTTTATTTGATAACATATCTAGCCCTTGAATTAGCTTAATACGCGTATCACGTGGATCGATAACATCGTCAACCATACCGCGAGATGCCGCAACGTATGGGTTTGCGAATTTTTCTTTATACTCTTCGATTTTCGCTGCACGTGTTGCTTCTGGATCTTCTGATTTTGCAATTTCTCGCGCGAAGATAATATTAGCTGCACCTGCCGCACCCATAACAGCAATTTCTGCGTTAGGCCAAGCAAATACTAAATCAGCCCCAATTGATTTAGAGTTAAGCGCAACGTATGCACCGCCGTAAGCTTTACGTAGAATCACTGTAATTTTTGGTACAGTTGCTTCTGAGTATGCGTAAAGGATTTTCGCTCCGTGACGGATGATACCACCATGCTCTTGTTTAACACCTGGGAAGAAACCAGAAACGTCTTCAAATGTGATGATTGGTATATTATAAGCATCACAAGTACGAATGAAACGAGCAGCCTTGTCTGAAGAATCAATATCTAACCCACCGGCTAATACTTTAGGTTGGTTACATACAAGACCAACTGATTCACCAGCAATACGCGCAAAACCAACTACTACGTTTTTCGCAAATTCTGAATGAACTTCCATAAATGAGCCTTCGTCCACTATTTGCTCGACTACTTTGCGTACATCATAAGGACGAGTTGTTTCGATTGGAACAGCATCCACGATTTCTGGACGATAGTCATCACCCTCTGGACGTGCCTGACGCGGAGCTTTTTCTTTATTATTTTGTGGTAAGTAGCTTAATAGTTTCTTAATTTCATTAATAGCTTCTTCTTCAGATGGTGCGCGGAAGTGTGCGTTACCACTTACAGCGTTGTTTACTTTAGAACCACCTAAATCTTCAGCAGAGATTTGTTCACCTGTTACTGTTTCGATAACTTTAGGTCCTGTAATAAACATTTGAGATGTTTTATCAACCATTAGAATGAAGTCTGTAATTGCTGGAGAATATACCGCCCCACCAGCACATGGTCCCATGATAACTGAGATTTGCGGAATTACCCCAGAGTAGATTGCATTACGATAGAAAATATGACCATAACCATCAAGTGAAAGCACACCCTCTTGAATACGAGCACCACCTGAATCATTAATACCGATAAATGGTGTACCATTTTTTGCAGCTAGATCCATTACTGTTGCCATTTTTTTGGCATGCATTTCACCAAGCGCTCCACCAAATACTGTGAAATCTTGAGAGAATAAGTATACTGGACGTCCATTAATTTTACCGAAACCAGTCACTACACCATCACCAGGGCCTTCCATCTTGTCCATGCCGAAGTCTACTGTACGGTGTGTAATGAATGGGTTGATCTCGAAAAATGTACCTTCGTCTAGTAATAATTCAATACGCTCACGAGCAGTTAATTTCCCTTTATCATGTTGCTTCTCGATGCGCTCATAGCCGCCACCAAGTTCAATTACTGTCTTACGGTCATACAAGTCATTAATTTTGTCGAACATATCCATACTGATCACTTATCCCCTTTTCCACTTTTATCGCATAATTCATATAACACACCAAAAGATGATTTCGGGTGCATGAAAGCAACCTCTGCACCACCAGCACCTGGTCCTGGCTCTTCCGATAAAAGACGTACGCCTTTTTCACGAAGCTCTGCCATACGCTCACGAATCCCTGTTACACCGAAAGCTACATGGTGAATACCTTCTCCACGTTTTTCGATATATCCATGAATAGTACTTTTTTCACTCATCGGTTCTAATAACTCAATTTTTACATTACCCGCATCTATGAATGCAACACGAACCTGTTGAGATTCTACTTCTTCCACTTTTAGCAGCTTTAAGCCTAAAGTTTCTGTATAATATGTAATGCGTTCATCAAGATCGCGGACTGCAATCCCAATATGATCTACTCTCTCCATGGTGACATCTCCTTCTGTTATGGTACATAATCTATTTTACAGACTTTTTCGTCAAAACTCTACTACTTGAGAAATTTTTCAGATTTGATAAACTATTTATAAGAAAAGAAGGAGCGAACGAGCATATGAGTAATAAAAAATTTCAAAAAATCGTTGTTTATACTATGGTCGCAATCATGGTAATCTCATCTCTAGCATTCGGCTTATCGATGCTAGTGTAATGAAAAACTAGGCGTCCGCATTACTGCGGGCGCTTTTTCTTTACCTTTAACCCCTTAAAAGACTGCTTTATTTCTAAATATCGATCCATTTCCTCTATAAATTGATAGAGTGCCGCTTGTGCTAGAAATTGCTCATGATTTTTCGGTAAAGGTAACTGGGCGAAATCTAGCTTTACTTGCTCTAATTTCTCTCTAAAATGACTAGCCGTATTTCCTGAATGAACATGTTCACCTAGGTCTTGTAAAAAGTCTGCAACGATCACAGCCTCTTGTACTATAACAGGAAGCGCCGTTATTTTGGGAAGAACCCTATCAATAATTTCTAGCTGCTGTTCACGCATATCAAAATACACGTAGTAGTCATTTTCTCGTCTCGTAAAATGATTTTCAACATCTTTAAACGCTAGGGATTTCGCACTATTTAACGCTTTAATCGCTTCAATAATTTCCTGCCCATCCCACAATGTATCGCCTTCTCTTAAATAGTTGGCAATTTCTAAAAAAATCTTACTGTAAAGTTCCTCAATTTTAACTCGGTAGTAATTTAATTCCTTTTGAATGTCTGGCATATACATATTTATAGCTATTCCCGTACCATATCCAATTGCCATTAATGCAAATTCATTATAAACAAGTGCCAATGAAAAGCTTTTAGCAGCATAAATATGCATGATAATAACGGCACTAGAGACAAAGCCATCCGCTACCTTTAATGACACAATTGTTGGTATAAAAATGATCAGCATACCTGCTAATGTAAGCGGATGATAAGAAAATAGCTCAAAGCTCAAAAATGCATAAAACATTGCGATAATACTTGCGACAAATCGTGTATATGCAGCATGAAGAGATTTTTTCTTCGTTGGCTGTACACATAATATTGTTAGAATACCAGCAGATGCATAAGAAGCTAATTCAAAGTATTGGGCAATGGCAATAGCGATTGCTGCGCCAAATGCCGTTTTTAATGTACGATAGCCGATTGAAAACTTCTTCAAGTCGACTGCCTCCTATCTTTTAGTACTCTACATTTACAAACGTGTTGATTAGCTATATTTTCAAACATAGGCTCATCACCATAACGTGGGGTTGATTTCCATTCCGGCTGGGCGCTTTCCTGGGGGCGTCGAGGCAACAGGATGTTGGTCACGAAGGCGTTATCACAGGATGTGATGCTTTTAGCCTTCGTTCCCCTATCGCTGTTCCCCAAGGAGTCGCCCATCCTCCACTCCAATCAACTAATATTCATTGAATACGTTTTACTAATGTCACCAACAGTTTTGGTGATGAGCAACAATATTGTAGTCCTAGAAAAATAAAAGATTTCACCACAAATATGCCCAATATTGCTAATCAACACACCTGTTAATTTTATTCATTTAAAAACTTTAGATTATTCATTTAGCCAATATTTCAAATATTCCGAACGTCAATTGACTAGTATGTTGAAAATAAAAGAAAGTTATCAATAACGTCATGCTAATCGGGGATCAATTAGCATGGCTATGAAGTAAGCGCCCGCAGATATTTTGTAGCTGCGGGGCTTCCTACTTATAGAATAACGTCACTTTTAACTCTATGAATAAAATTAAAGTTCGTCGCAGTATTCCTCAAAGTTTGCTTGTAAGTTCGTTACTACTGACATTGGGTCATGCCCTTCAATTTCATAGCGTCCAACTTCTGCTACTACTTGTCCATCCTTTAATAACACAAATGATGGGGAGGATGGGATATGATCTTCACCAAAGTGATAACGAGCAGCTGCAGTTGCTTCTTTATCTTGACCAGCAAACACCGTTACAAGATGGTCTGGACGTTTATCGTAATGTACGCATTGTGCTGCTGATGGACGTGCGATACCTCCTGCACAGCCGCATACTGAGTTTACCATGACTAATGTTATACCTGGACGAGCAAACGCCTCTTCAACAGCTTCTGGCGTGCGAAGCTGCTCATAACCTGCAGCCTCAATTTCTGCACGTGCTGTTTTTAAAATTTCTTGCATAAATAAATCGTAATCCATATTCATATAGCGATAGCTCCTTTCAAGTTCGCGTCATCATCATCAATTATGCCTCGGCATAATTACTTCCGGAGGCTTTAACTTCTTTCAGCTGAATGAAGTTAAACTTACTAGCTTTAGATATTCGACGCTCATACATCTCCTATCATAGCAGTTAGTGACGAATTTGTGCACCTACTTGCTCACATATTAGATGATATTATTTCTTTGATGGTTCATCGCTAAATAAACGATCTACACCTTGTGTAACTGTCAACTGTCCATTTAAAATTTGACGTTCTAGAAGTTGCACTTGTGCTTTACGTTCTGGATTACCATAAAACATATCGATTAAATGGTCGGTAATCATCGATTGGAACCAATCTCTCGTCTGATTTTGACGTCTGATTGACCAGTAATTATTTGCCTCAACAATTTGTCTGAACTCCCCTATTGTATTCCAGACTTTATCGAGACCACGTTTTTCCCACGAGCTTACTGGCATTGCTGTGGACATCCAACCTGGAGTTGCAGGCTGTAAGAAATGTAAAATTTGCTTGTACTCGGATACCGTTTTTTTAGCCAGACGAACATTATCACCATCAGCCTTATGAACAACGATGGCATCCGCTAACTCCATAATGCCCTTCTTCATGCCTTGTAGCTCGTCTCCGGCACCTGTTAAAACTAACAGCAAGAAGAAATCAACCATCCCTCGGACATACGTTTCACTTTGTCCAACACCAACTGTTTCTATTAAAATGACATCATAACCAGCCGCTTCACAAACAAGCATCGTTTCACGTGTCTTTTTATGAACACCCCCTAGGGTACCAGCTGACGGAGAGGGACGAACAAATGCATTCGGCTTTTTCACGAGCTCCTCCATTCGTGTTTTATCGCCTAAAATACTTCCTCCTGATAAAGAAGAGCTTGGATCAATCGCAAGGACTGCCACTTTTTTCCCCAACTCACAAAGCATCGTTCCGAAAGCCTCAATGAACGAACTCTTTCCTGCACCAGGCACGCCTGTTATCCCAATACGGACACTGTTTCCTGTATGTGGTAGAAGCTCTTGTAGGAGTTCTTGTGCTTGCACTTTATGTGTTGCATTTGAACTTTCAATGAGTGTAATAGCTTTTGACAAGTGTGTACGAGAGCTTGCACGTACTTCTTGTGCAAGCTCCTGTATGTTTAAATTGTCTGCTTTTTTCTTTCGGAATTTTTTCGGTGTACCATATTGCATTCCGTCGTGAGTTGCCTCTACTCCGTCCATAACAAATAGCGCACTTTCAGGCATTCCTTTGTTTTTGTCCATTATTCAGACACTTCCTCATAGCCTAAACGTTTGTAAATCTCTTCAATAATCTTTTGTGCCGATACAGGAATAACTGTACCTGGTCCAAAAATCGCGACTGCACCAGCGTCATAAAGGAAGTCATAATCTTGTGCTGGAATAACACCACCAACAATAATAATGATATCTTCGCGACCCAGTTTTTCTAACTCTGCTACTAATTCAGGAACTAGCGTTTTATGACCAGCTGCCAAGGAAGATACACCAATAACATGAACATCGTTTTCTACAGCCATTTGAGCTGCTTCAGCAGGTGTCATAAATAATGGTGAAATATCTACGTCAAAGCCTAAGTCTGCATAGCCTGTTGCCACAACTTTTGCACCACGGTCATGTCCATCTTGTCCCATTTTCGCTACTAAAATACGTGGGCGACGACCTTCATTTTCAAGGAACTCCTCTGTCATTTGTTTCACTTCTGCAATTTGTTCTTCATCTGAGAAGTTTGCAGAGTAAACACCAGAAATGGAACGAATTACTGCCTTATGACGACCTGAAACAACTTCGATTGCATCGGAAATTTCTCCTAATGAAGCACGAGCACGGGCAGCATCTACTGCAATCGCTAATAAGTTTTCGTCTCCATCTTGCGCCGCTTTTGTTAATCGAGCTAGATGTTTTTGTACTTCTGCTTCATCACGCGCCGCCTTCATGGCTTCTAAACGTTCAATTTGCTTTTGACGAACTAATGTATTATCAATGTCAAGAATGTCGATAGGTTCTTCTTTTTCTAAACGATATTTGTTTACACCAACGATCGTTTCTGTTTTAGAGTCGATTTTCGCTTGACGTTTTGCCGCAGCCTCTTCGACTTTCATTTTTGGAAGACCTGTTTCAATCGCTTTCGCCATACCACCAAGCTCTTCAATTTCTTCAATTAAGGCCCATGCAGATTTTGTAATCTCGTCTGTTAATTTTTCCACATAGTACGAACCGCCCCATGGGTCAATAACCTTCGTCATAGCCGTTTCTTCTTGTAAGAACAACTGAGTATTACGTGCAATACGCGCAGAGAAATCAGTTGGTAGAGCAATCGCTTCATCAAGTGCATTTGTATGAAGAGATTGGGTATGCCCCATTGAAGACGCATTTGCTTCGATTAATGTACGTGTCACATTGTTAAATGGATCTTGCTCTGTTAAAGACCAGCCAGATGTTTGTGAGTGTGTACGAAGTGCTAATGTCTTAGGGTTTTTCGGATTAAACGTTGACATCATTTGTGACCAAATTCGACGTGCAGCACGCATTTTTGCAACTTCCATGTAATAGTTCATACCGATTGCCCAGAAGAATGATAAACGTGGTGCAAAGGCATCAATATCGATTCCAGCTTTAAGCCCTGTACGAACATATTCAAGTCCATCTGCTAATGTATAAGCAAGCTCAATGTCATTTGTTGCTCCAGCTTCTTGAATATGGTAACCAGAAATCGAAATAGAGTTAAATTTCGGCATATATTTCGCTGTATATTCAAAAATATCTGCAATAATTTTCATAGACATTGCCGGTGGATAAATATATGTGTTACGAACCATGTATTCCTTTAAAATATCGTTTTGAATCGTACCAGCTAATTGATCTGGTGTAACGCCCTGCTCTTCAGCAGCAACGATATAAAATGCAAGAACTGGTAATACAGCACCATTCATTGTCATAGAAACTGACATTTGATCTAAAGGAATTTGGTCAAATAAGATTTTCATATCTTCTACAGAATCAATCGCTACGCCGGCTTTACCAACATCCCCTGTTACACGCGGATGGTCTGAGTCATAGCCACGGTGAGTTGCTAAGTCAAAGGCAACAGAAAGACCTTTTTGACCCATTGCTAAATTACGTTTGTAGAATGCATTCGATTCTTCAGCTGTTGAGAAACCAGCATATTGGCGAACAGTCCAAGGGCGTGCTACATACATAGTAGGGTATGGACCGCGCGTATTTGGCGCAATACCTGCTACATCATTTAAATGCTTTGCCTCTTTAATATCTTCTTTTGTGTATATATCTTTAATTTCGATTCCTTCATTTGTCATGAATTTTTCTTCTGACGCTTGAGGTGCTTCTGCTGCTAAAACTTTTTCGATTTCAACTGCACTAAAATTTGGCTTGCTCATCGTTGGACCTCCTTCATGCTAGCGAACACTGAATTTAATTTTTCGATGATGTTCTGTCCTGCGAAAATAAAGCCGTTTAAGCCATTTGCTAACCAAGCTTCTTCTTCGTCTTTAAATTTACCTGCAACGTCAACAATTACGTTTGCTCGTTTGCCAGCTAAAATGGCTGGTACTAATTCTTTTGTATCGTCATCATTACCTGCAATGACCACATATGTTGCTTCTGTAGCATTTAACCAAGCTAACGCTTCTTCAGCTGTAGCAATTGGTTCACTTTTTTCTGGTACTAGACCTACAGTATTTATGAAACCTGATACGAAATCAGCACGTGGTTTTGAGCTTTTTATTGTACCTAATGCTAAGATTCCTGTTTTCACATTTGCTGCTGTCATTTCCGCACGTAATTGCTCAAAAGGTTTAGCAATGCGCTTAATTTCAGCAAATGCTGGGTTTGTTGCGCTTTCAAGCACATCTGCTGGATTGGCATAAATATTTGTACCGATCAGTGATTGCTTACGTGTTTGTACCGCTTTGATACGAGCTTGATAGGATTTTTCTAGTTCCTCCGCAAGCTTTCCTGATGCAGTGTAAGCGTCGATGCCTCCAGCTGCTTCAATTTCTAAGAATAATGCCCAAGCTTCTTTCACAAAATCTGCTGTTAATGACTCAATAAAGTAAGAGCCACCTGCTGGATCTATAACTTTTAAAACATTTGTTTCTTCTTTTAAGATTAAAGATACATTTCGTGCAATACGAACCGATTGATCTGTTGGTTTCGTTAATGCATCATGAGGGTGAACTGTAAAGATATCCGCACCACCAATTAAGCCAGAAAGAGCTTCATTCGCAGAACGTAATAAGTTTACATAAACATCTAGCTTCGAGAAGCTTCTTAACGATGTTTCGGCAAGCGTTGGAACTTTTACGCAATTAGATACTCCATATGCAGATGAGAACGCTTTCCAAAGTACTTTAAAAGCACGAAGTTTGGCAATCTCTGTAAAGAACTGTGTATCTACTGCAAATGATACATAAAATTTCTTCGCGAATGCTTCAAAGCTTTCTTCTTGATTTGCGTACTTTGCGGCTAACGCAAGTGCATATGCTAACTCTTGTACTGCGTTTGCTCCTTCATTATGATAAACCGTTGTGTCCGCACCGATTGAGCGCACGCTCGGGAAATTATTTATAGAGATAGGGTTTTTCGATACGATGAAACCTTTTACAACTTCTCGCTGATCAACAGCTATTTTGTCGAATACTGCTAATAATGGGTCATTTGAATTTTCAACCGACATTTTAAACGAATATTCAGAGAAATAAGTCGCTAATTGTGCCACTACTTCTTCAGTCCATTCAAAATTCACACGGCTATCAATTGTTACTACTTCATTGCCTCGAGCTAAGCTATCATCAAGCTGTGCGAAAAATGCCTCGCTTGTTTCAGCATATATTTGCTGTGCCACTCGAAATGCTTGGTTATTTTGTAGGGAACGGATTGTAGCAACTTGTTTATCAAGTTCTTCACCAAGTTTTGCTACTAAACTTTCTTGGGTGTAAAGAGGTTCTAATGTAATACCTTCACTCGTTTTCGTTAAAAGAGACTCGAATGGTTTCCCTTTTAAAGCCTTGATTGCTGCATCTTGCCATTCTGAATAGGACGGCTTTTCAAATTCAATATTTTTCATGTTATTTGACATGCGGACGCTTAATCAGCTTCCCCCCTTAGTAGTTTCTATTTGTTATTCTACATGACAAATTGCGACTCGAAAAGCAAAAAAAAATCGGAAACCGTTATATAACAGGCTTCCGACAAGTCATCAGTAGACTGACGTTGAGGATTTATTTGTATTTTCGAGTATTTCTTTTACTCTATTTAGGAATTTACCACAGACTAGACCATCAAGAACACGATGATCTAAAGATAAACATAAATTCACAATATCTCTTGCAGCGAACATTCCACCAGGTAAAACAACCGGTTTTTTTACAATACTTTCCACCTGAAGAATCGCCGCTTGTGGGTAATTAATGATGCCCATCGACTGAACAGAGCCGAATGCACCCGTATTATTGACCGTAAATGTACCACCTTTTATATCATCCATCGACAGTTTTCCGGCACGAACTTTCACTGCAAGCTCATTAATTTCCTTCGCAATGCCTTTAATCGATTTTTCATCAGCGTGTTTTATAACAGGAACAAATAATGCATCCTCTGTTGCGACTGCAATGGAGATATTGATGTCATGCTTTTGAATAATTTTGTCCTCTGCCCACATAGAATTCATCATCGGGAATTCCTTTAGAGCTTGAGCAACAGCTTTTACAAAGAAAGCAAAATACGTAATATTAAAGCCTTCTTTTTGCTTAAATTCAGTCTTCATGCTATCACGATATGCTACTAAATCTGTAACATCCACTTCCATCATCATCCATGCATGTGGCACTTCATGAACGCTTCGTACCATATTATTAGCGATAGCACGGCGCACCTTCGTTACTGGAATTTCTATATCGCCTGCTTGCATTGGTTGTGTAGGTGTGGCCGCTTTAGTATTGTCCTGTGATGCAGGCTCTACCGGTGCTGATTGTGGAACAGCTACATCGACTGCAGGTGATGTTTCAACATGAGAAGTTGGCACATTTCCTGTTTCAATCAGTTTCATTAGGTCTTTTCTTGTAATACGTCCACCTTCACCAGTACCTGTGATTCGATCAAGGGCAATTTCATACTCTTGTGCAAGTCGAAGAACAGCTGGTGAATAGCGCACTTTATCCTGGCGAACTGTCTTTTCCGATGCTCTTGTAGCTGTAGTTGGTTGCTGCGTCTCCTGTTTCTTTTGTACACCTGCATTTAAAATCGCCGTACTTACCGCTGATTTTTTCGGTGGAGGCGGTGGAGGTAACTCACTGTCACCTGCTATTTCAACAGAACAAACGACTGCACCAACCGGTAACGTTTGCCCTTCCTCTGCAAGTAGCTCTGATATGACTCCTTCAAAAGAAGACGGGATTTCTGCATTTACTTTATCTGTTGCAACTTCTGCTAGTGGTTCATATTTTTTTACTGTATCACCTGGCTTGACAAGCCATTTTTCAATCGTACCTTCTGTTACACTTTCGCCGAGCTGTGGCATTGTAATATTTTGAATAGCCATCATCTATTCCCCCCATCAATTATGCCTAGGTGTAATTATATCTATCAAATTACTATCAAATTTATAATAAACGCATCACCATAAAGTGGAGGTTGATTTCCGTTCCGACTAGGCGCTTTCCTAGGGGCGTCCGATGAGCCGCTTGGGCCAACACGATGTTGGTCACGAAGGCGTTATCACGGGATGTGATGCTTTTAGCCTTCGATCCTCTATTGCTAAACCCCAAAGAGTCGCCCAGTCGTAACGAAGATCAACTTATATACACTTTTGATGAAGAGCCTTAAAATACCTGTGACATTTATAAGCTTTAGGTTATGACGCATAGATAAACAATCACATTTATTTTAACTTTTTAAAGCTTCTATTTACCACATGAGTGAATATTAAAAATAAACTCTTCTTTATTAGAATGCTGCAAGTTCTCGCATCGCACGCTCTACTTTTTCAGGGTTGATCATAAAATATTTTTCCATCGTCGGTGCATACGGCATAGCTGGAACATCAGGTCCTGCAAGACGTTGAATTGGTGCATCGAGTTCAAATAAACAATGCTCTGCAATGATTGCTGCAACTTCACTCATAATGCTACCTTCTTTATTATCCTCAGTAACTAGTAAAACTTTACCTGTTTTACTTGCCGCCTCAATGATTGCTTCTTTATCAAGTGGATATACCGTACGTAGGTCAAGAATATGCGCTGAAATACCATCTGCTGCTAGACGCTCTGCAGCTTGTAATGCAAAATGGACAGCTAAACCATACGTAATAACAGTAACGTCTTCCCCTTCCCGTTTAACATCTGCCTTACCAATCGGCAATGTGTAATCGTCTACTGGGACTTCCCCTTTAATAAGACGATATGCACGCTTATGTTCAAAAAACAGCACGGGATCTTCATCGCGAATTGCTGCTTTTAATAAGCCTTTTGCATCATACGGTGTTGAAGGTATAACAATTTTTAACCCTGGCGTTCCTGCAAAAAGCGCCTCAACAGACTGCGAATGGTAGAGCGCTCCGTGAATACCTCCACCAAATGGTGCACGTATAACCATCGGGCAAGACCAGTCATTATTTGAACGATAGCGGATTTTTGCTGCCTCAGAAACAATTTGGTTAACAGCAGGCATGATGAAGTCAGCGAATTGCATCTCGGCAATTGGACGCATTCCATACATCGCAGCACCAATCCCAACACCTGCAATAGCACTCTCTGCAAGAGGCGTGTCAAGTACCCGATGTTCACCAAATTGCTCGTAAAGACCTGCTGTCGCTTTGAAAACCCCGCCTTTACGACCAACGTCCTCTCCTAAAATGAAAACACGCTCATCACGTTCCATCTCTTCCTTCATCGCTAATGTAATCGCATCAATATAAGACATCACTGCCATTACACGTCACCTCCGTCCACTGGTGCATATACGTATTTCATAGCATGCTCTGGTGGTGCATACGGAGCAGCTTCTGCATAATCTGTTGCTTCATTCACCTCTGCCATAACACGTTCTTCTATTTCAGCACGAAGTTTTTCTGTTATAACTCCAGCATCCATTAGATACTTTTCAAATAACAGAATTGGATCCTTTGCCTTTCCTTCTGCTATATCTTCAGCAGTTCGATATTGACGATCATCATCATCCGAAGAATGAGCCGTTAAGCGATAAGTCACTGTTTCTATTAAACTTGGACCTTCACCTCTACGTGCACGATCAGCCGCTTCTTTCACAACCTTATAGACTTGCAATGGACATTTTCCATCAACTGTAACACCTGGCATACCATAGCCAATACCGCGATCTGATACTTTCGCACAGCCTAATTGACGTTCAACTGGCACAGAAATTGCATATTGATTATTTTCTACCATTATAATAACTGGAAGCTTATGCACTCCTGCGAAATTCGCACCTTCATGGAAATCGCCTTGGTTAGATGAACCTTCACCTAGTGTAACGAAAGTAATAAAATCTTCTTTTTGTAGGCGCCCTGCTAAAGCTACGCCCACCGCGTGTGGAACTTGTGTAGTAACTGGCGAAGAACCTGTTAGAATACGATTTTTCTTATGTCCAAAATGACCTGGCATTTGACGGCCACCCGAGTTCGGATCCTCTGCTTTAGCAAATGCGGATAACATCAATTCTCTCGGTGTCATGCCAAAATGTAAAACAACACCCATATCACGATAGTAAGGTGCAATATAATCTCTGTTATGATCAAGAGCAAAGGCAGCCCCTACCTGCGCCGCCTCCTGACCCTGACAAGAAATAACAAATGGAATTTTACCAGAACGGTTTAATAACCACATACGTTCATCTAGTCTTCTTGCCATTAACATCGTTTCGAAAATTGCAAGTACATCTTCATTTGTTAAACCTAAATCCTCATGCTTAATTTGAACACCTTGCATACGAACACCCCTTTCGAACGTTTCGCTTTCGCTACAAAAACACTTTCTGGATATGATAACTAAAGCATTTATGGCTCTTCACCAAAATATGTACTTGATTGCACATCCCACTCCAGAAAGGGCGTTTTCCACGAACGACGTCACCTTCCTCTTTATGCGCTTTTATACCAATCTACCTTTTAATCAAGAACAGATTTTTGTTTTGATCCTACTAGACTTTAGTTACGAAACTATGAATCTTATAAATGAATGGCGCGATGATCCACTGCTAACGCTGATTCTGCTAGCACCTCATTTAGTGACGGATGTGGATGAATGGCCTGACTTATTTCCCAAGGCGTTGCATCCAATAATTTAGCAAGCGATGCTTCTCCAATTAAATCTGTCACATGTGGTCCTACCATATGAATACCCAAAATATCATTCGTTTCTTCATCTGCAACGATTTTTACAAAGCCATCTGTCTCTCCATTAACTAGTGCTTTTCCAATCGCCTTGAACGGAAACTTACCAACCTTCAATGAATAACCTTGCTCTCGCGCATCCCTTTCTGTTAAGCCAATACTTGCAACCTCAGGGTAAGAATAAACGCATTTTGGAACATTTAGAACATCAAGCCCCTCTGTTTTACCCGTTGCAATATGCTCAATAGCAGATACCCCTTCGTGTGAGGCAACATGCGCTAATTGTAAACCACCGATAACATCCCCTATGGCATACATATGTGATTCCTTCGTTTGATACGAATCATTGACTTTGATAAATCCATTTTCTACTTCTATTTCTGTATTTTCTATGCCAATACCTTGTGTATTGGCTTCACGTCCAACACAAAGCAATAATTTATCTGCCTCGAATAATTCATCCTTATCATTTACTTTTGCAGAAATGAAAACGTTATCATTTTCAATTTTAAAGCTTCCTGAATCTAAGCGAGCGTTCGTCACAATTCGGACACCCCTTTTTTCAAGTTGCTTTGTTACTTCTTTTACAACATCCGCATCCTCTGCAGGTAAAATAGATGACCCATATTCAATGACCGTAACGTAAACCCCAAAATCGCAAAGCATCGAAGCCCATTCAATTCCAATAACTCCTCCGCCAACAATTAACAACGACTTTGGCAGTTCTTCCATTTCCAATGCATGATCAGAGCTCATCACATATTTACCGTCAACCGTTAGTCCCGCCATTCCTCTTGGCTTTGATCCAGTAGCAATCACCACATTTGTTGGAACTAGCATTTCATTTTCATCGCCATTACTCATTTCAACTGAAATAGTGCCAGGCATCGGTGAGAAAATGGATGGACCTAAAATCCGCCCTATTCCCTGATAAACGTCTATTTTGCCCTTTTTCATCAGTGTATTCACACCTTGGCTCAATTGCTCAACAATAGCTTGCTTTCTTTCTTGCACTTTGTCGAATTGCAATGTAACTCCTTCAATATCAACACCATATTCAGCTGCAGTTTTAGTTGCCATACGATACACTTCTGCACTTCGAAGTAAGGCCTTACTTGGTATACAGCCTTTATGCAAGCATGTTCCACCTAGTCGTTCACGTTCGACAATAGCTGTTTTTAAGCCCAACTGTGCAGCTCGAATTGCAGCAACATAGCCTCCTGTACCTCCGCCTAAAATGACAACATCATAGTTTTGAGCCATATGGATTCCCCCTTGTGAGAAAAATGCTAAACATTCATGTAATCTATTAATTTACGATAAAGTTAGAAGAAGTCGACTATGCGACTTCTTTCAACGAATAAGCGGTTCTTAACGACCGTGTAAAATATTTTTTTCATTTTTTAAGAATTGGCTACGAGATTTTGATACTCTAGCGATACGTTCTTCTGCTAAACGATTAGCTGCGACATATGTCGGTATACCATCACGTTTAGAAATCGCGAAGATTTTTTCGATGCTATCGTAAATGCCTTCGACACGCTTCATTGCACGTTCACGGTTATATCCATATAATTCATCAGCTACATTTATTACTCCACCGGCATTAATTACATAATCAGGTGCATAAACTATTCCTAATTCATGTAAATGATCACCATGTCGAGAATCTTGTAGTTGGTTATTGGCAGAACCTGCGATAACCTTTGCTTTTAGTTGCGGAATCGTTTCATCATTTAAAATCGCACCTAATGCACAAGGTGAGAAAATATCCACTTCCTGTGAATAGATTTCCTCTGGTGCTACAGCAGTCGCATCAAAATCATTCACAACTCGATCAATTGCCGCTTGATTAATGTCTGTAACAACAAGTTTTGCACCGTCATTATGTAAATATTCGCAAAGCTTGTAAGCTACATTTCCTAGACCTTGTACAGAAATAGTACGCCCCTCTAATGAGTCAGATCCAAACGCTTCTTTTGCTGCTGCTTTCATTCCAAGGTAAACTCCGTAAGCAGTTACTGGCGAAGGATTTCCTGATGAACCGAAAGCAGGAGAAATTCCCGTTACATAATTTGTTTCCTCATGCATTAAATCCATATCTGTCACTGTTGTACCTACATCTTCTGCAGTAATATAGCGACCATTAAGCCCTTGGATAAAACGTCCTAGTGCACGGAACATTTCTTCATTTTTATCTTTAAATGGGTCACCGATAATAACCGTTTTTCCACCGCCAAGGTTTAAACCAGCTGCAGCATTTTTATAGGTCATCCCTCGTGCCAAACGCAATGCATCCTCTATCGCATTTTCTTCTGATGCATATGTCCACATACGTGCCCCGCCTAATGCTGGTCCAAGTGTTGTGTCATGGATAGCGATAATCGCTTTTAACCCTGATGCTTCATCTTGGCAAAATACCAATTGTTCATAATCATACTTTTCCATATACTTGAAGATTTCCATAAAAACTCGCCCCTTTGCTTTGGAAAGTGCATCCCCAAATGCCTATTCCAATTCAGTATAGTTAATGTATCAATTATGCCTCGGCATAATTGCGTCCGGAATCGGCTTTGTGCTTAGGCCTGCACCAGGGCCGACACGATGTCGGTCATTACGGTAATGCCACAGGACGTGGCGTTATTACCGATGCAGGTCAGTTAGCCGTTATCGCATGAATGCGATGATTTTAGGCTAACATCCCCTAAGATTTCTTTTCTGATTCCGTGACATCCGCCGGAGGCTTTAAATTCTTTTAGCAAATATCTTTTGTACCGAAAGTGTAGCGACAGGTACAGGTATTTGGACACCAGCTGAAAGAATTTAAAATTGTTTAACAATGGATAATATTGCTCCATTTAATTTTACAATACTGACAATTTCACAATTTAGCAACTATTATTACATTTTCTTGTTTAAGTAAGAATTTTCTAAAGATTCAGTTAGAGCTTCTGTGTTACGTCCGACTTTTTGTTGCATTGATTAGTTCCATAGTTTTACAACGTTTCTTGACATTCCAATATCCACAGGTACAATTAAACTTAGGAATAAGGAGGGACATGCATGGCTCGTTTTGCTGCATTTATAGTAATGCTTATTCCAGGTCTTATGGCTGCAGGTGGCATTAAATTTATGCGTGATACATTATTTGGTAAGCTCATCTCACCTTTCCCATTTTTATGGCTACAATTTGTCGTTGGCATTATTCTCTTTGTTATAGGCTTTGGCTTTTTCGCAGGATTTTTACTTCACCGCGATCGAAAAAATGGAAAAGTGGCTCCGCGCTTCCAAAAAAAATAAAAATAGCTATCCTATTAAGTCTCAACAGACTTATTGGATAGCTATTTTTATATTCATTCAAAAGCGTCAGCTCACTGTTTATCTGTAGCGAAAGCAAAGAGTCAGCAACGATTTCGTCAAGGAGAAATTGATTAGCGTTGTTGTCTCTCAATTACTTTATCAGGAAAATCAGTAATCCAACCAATTACTGAAGGATGTGGATTCGTTAAAAATGTTTCATTCCCATCAATTGCATAAAAACGACATGTTTTATCACTCGCTACACAAGCCTCTAAATATCTTGGTTTATAATACCTTTTATGCATATGAACACTATCAATCGCTTTGTAATCACTAAGCAAATCCCATTTTAATTTTTTCGTTGCAATAAGTGCTGTTTCATAGTCTGGCTTATATTGTTTCACAATCTCTAGAAGCTCATAGTGAAACGATGAAAAATGACTACCAACAGGCAAAGTAAGCCCATGAAGCATTTGAATAAGTGCGCTCTTATTGTCAAGGAGTGTTGATTTTAATTCGATATTAAGGGGGAACTGTTGAGAATTTGCCCATGCTAAAACAACTTCAAACGTCGGAATTTTATACGTTGAAAATAATCGTCTCCACGGCTTCCCAAGTTTAAAGCTTATTAGCTCTTCCTTCGTACATTCGTTCACAAGCTTATTGATGCCAACCAATCTTGACAGCTGTGGATCGTGAAACACTACTGGAATGCCATCTTTTGAAAGCTGGATATCTAATTCAATTCCATCTGCCCCTAGCTCTAATGCCTTTTCAAAAGACTTCAAAGTATTTTCAAGTGCATACGCTGATGCCCCACGATGTGCAAATACAGGAATAAAAGATTCACTAAGCATTTAACTCACCAAATTCGATAAGAAATTTCCCCTTTTGAATCTTACTTAATAAGGATGATTTTTTGCCAATTTGAATATAGGTACCAGGATACGCTTCCTTCGTCACAATAATCTCCTCTTTTCCAGCATGACGCATTTCATCCATTATTAGTTTAACCTCACGATCAATGGTCACTGCATCCGCTTTCAATTTTGCTAAGATTTGTTTTGTACCCTCAAATGCAGCTATCTGCTCCTTAGACATTTGGTTAAGGAGTGGCAATAAGCTTTTAATTTTCCCCTCATGCTCAGCAATTTCTGATTGTAGTTGCTTAAGCTCTCCCGCCTTCTCTTGCATAATAGAATTGCTTTCTTGTTTATTGACGCTTTCGATGATTAAATCAGTTCGGCGCTCTAATCGATTTCCTGAGACGGCCGTAACGATTGTATTTTTGGCTACTGCACGGCCCCCAATAATTTTCCCTTTTCGTTCATCCACAAAGATAGAATGGGCAGAAAGCTGGGATCCCAATGCATAAAATCCTATATGAATGCTGTCAGCTGCAACTAGATTCGCATCATTGACATGTTTAACGAAAATATTGCCACCTGCCTCCACAAGCGTTGATCCTAGACCAAAAATCCCTCCGCGAATATAGACATCACCTTCTATGGATTTAATAAGTTTGGCACCGCTTACACTTTCGGCACCCTCGATGGAAATATCTCCAGTAGCAATGACTGTATAGCCTGATGTAACTGTTCCTTTAATGCTTAAAGAGCCATTAAATTCGAGATTCCCTGTTTCAACGCCAACGTCTCCATGAATTGGCAAATGTCTATTAACACCAATCATGCCTTTGACATCATCTAATACACCAGCTATTTTCGAACGGATGACAGTCTTCCCGTCCTCTTCCACCTCATAAGCCGATTTTTTATCATATCGTATAGGAAAATCACGACCTGGTACTGCAGCCATCATTTCGCCTAGTACATTTTCCCCTGGTTTACCTAATGTCGCAGGGATTTTCTCGCCTAACCACGAACCTTCGGATATTTCAGAAATAAAGTTCATGTCATAATAATCAGCTTTGCCATCTTCGCGAATTACTGGCTTTCTCTCTGGTTTAGGTAAGTATGTAATTTGTGCATCTGTTCCTGCTTTTGGTTGTGTACCTTGAGCAATTAAAAATGCTTTTCCTGTCTCAATCTTAGAAATATCAAAATTTAATATTCCATGAATTATCCCTTCATTTCCGATAGTTTCCAAAATTTGTTCCGTTAATTTCTCTTTATTCTTTAGGATATAATCATGTGTTTCATAGACGAATATCGAGGCAGACATTTTATCTCGTGCAACTTCAGCTTCAACATTAGGAAGCCAGCGTCCAATTTCAACAAGGCTTGTGCTTTCAGTTGCTAAGACATTTTTTAATATTGAAAAATTTGATAATTTGAATCGGGGATGACTTCGTAAAATACTATCAAATTCTTTTAATGGAAAACCGGCACTGTAAGTAATCATATATACTTTGCCATCTTCTTCCGTTATTTCGAATTTATCATTTCGAACTAGAATCAAAGCTACCTCCTCCTTCCCTCTAACTGTAAGTATATACAATCTATTTACATTTGTTTAGAGACAATTGTCACTCCTCAGAAAGAACACATACATACTTAATAAGCAATACGTATCCCCTCGATTTTCATTTCCATATCATCATTAGTCTATTTATACTATAAAAAAGTAATGTTTTACTCAATCTTCAAAATCTCACTGTCCACATTGTATAAATTTCACTGTTACCAATCAGGAAATTCACTAAATCTTTAACTAACTTAAATAATAGATACTATATCTGTCATAATTTTTATAATCATACTTAGGTCTTCAATACTAAATAAATATGCCTCGAAAACCGTTTATACAGAGTTGCGTGATGGCTCCTAATCTTTCTCCAGAATAGACTCAATGCGAAGATGAGCGCCTAATTGATCAGAGTTTTGGAGCTGCTCACGTGTCATATAGTAAACGCTCATGCTTCCATTCATTCCAAGCCGCACTTCAAATAAATTATCTTCTATCTGCGTTATTTCTAACGAGTTTTTTTCGTCAAGCTGTATGTTTACACTTTTCATATGTTATCACCCCAAATCAATTATACCTCGGAATACTTGCGTCCGGAGGCTTTTGACCAACAAATGTCTTTTGCACGAAAGCGCTAACGCAGCGGCAGCAAAGGGTTTTTCTGTGCGAAAGCGAAGTGTCAGCAACAACACGATGTTATTCACTAAGTCATGTGTTGCTTTCGCACAGATAAATTGCCACTGGACGTGGCGGTCTGTTTGGACACACGCTGAAATAAGTTTAATTAAATACGATAAACGATCAACAGCATTGTTGATCGTTTAATTTATTACTTTCCTAATACATGTTCCGCTAACACACTTTGAATTTTATATATGTTAGTTGATTTATTAAAGCTTTTCTGTATCGGTAATTCACTACCTGAAACCCAAATTTTCAACTCTGCATCTAGATCAAATGTTCCTGCCGTTTCAACTGAAAAATGAAGAATACTCTTATATGGAATTGAATGATATTGCGTTTTCTTTCCAGTTACTCCTTGTTTATCGATTAAAATAAGTCTTTTATCCGTGAAAATAAACGTGTCTCTTATTATTTTGTAAGCATTCTTAATTGTTTCATTAGGTGTTAATAAACCTTTAACTTCTTCCCTTAATTTTTCTAGATTAACTTCACTTGCATTCCCTATTATCCCATCAAATAACCCCATCTTAATTCCCCCTCCAAATGTCCATCCTCCATTTAAAATATGAGATTATTTTTCCATAAATTCAACACAACTCCGTTAAATGATACTATTTAAAACTGCAAATAAGCAGAATTCCTAATTGACTAAATACTAAAATAGTGTAAAATTACACTAAAAGAGTTTCTTTATTGGCTAAATTGAGCAAATGGTTTGTAGCTTCAATTTTACTCGGAATAATAGGGGGTATTTTTATTTTTCAATAAGCTAAACAAAGCCTTTTAAAGAGAAGGATGAAACACACTAAAGAAGGATGACGTAAAATGAAGAAAAAAAAGATATATATTACAATTAGTATCCTAATTGCTATTATTGTCATTGCTATTCCAATGGGTTTTATTTATGTGCTAAACAATGGTAATCCATATACAAAATACATCGCTAATAAGTATGTTCCAGAATACTTGGAAGAGAAGGGATATACAGACGAAAAAATTGAAAAATCACATTATGTTGAGCCAAAGTACTTAATAAATAAAGATTTTTATCACGGACATTATATGGTTATTTTTAAAGATGAGCCGAATACAACCTATTATTATGGAATAACTAAAAAAGGAAAACAAGTTCAGCAATTTTGTGAAAAAGACATACTTTCACCGGATGGTGTTACTGATATATTTGAGGGTGCTATGTTACAATTTGGATGTAAGGGAAATTTTGGAGTTAGTGAGGATTTGAGTTGTGAATAGTTATAATTCAGGAAATATTTTATTTAGCTTTGTTTCGATTTTCGGATTGTTGTTTTACATAGGTCCAATTATTTTTATTATTTGGTTTGCTATTAGCACAACTAGGCAATTAAAAAGACAATCCACATTATTGGAAGAAATTAATTAAAACGTTAACAGGGACGATTATCTCCCTTTCAACAATAGAAACAATAGCCATCACACATCAATCTAGGGGCTTGTGCGTAAAATTACACACAAGTCCTTTTCTTATGCGTCCCCAATCACTTCCGTAGCTAGCTCAATCAGACACCCCCTATTGAAAGGATTGAGAAATCGATTCTTCTTTTTTATGTTTGAGGAGAGGATAAAAGAAATCAATAAATATCAAAAAGCATAAGCTTTTTTGATCTGCCCCGTAAAAGTTAGATTGATGTCTAACTTTTACGGGGCAGATCATTTACGCCTATGCTTTTTCAAAAATTAATGCATCGTTATTCTTTTACAAGCTATTTTCGCTGCTGGAGTTCCAACACCAGCATCAAGTGCTGCATCTACTGATTCTCCCCAAGAACCACTGCTTGCCTTTATTTCGTTCCCTGCTGTAAAAACTCCCTCTGCTACAATTTCAACACAATCATAATAGTCTGGGTTAGGATTACTTTCAAGATACTGTGCAGCTAATTCGTCTGCTTTCTTTTGTATTGAAACTCGACCTTGTTCAGCCAATGAACTAAAAACACTCTCAGCTTGCCCACCAAAATGTACTATTACGTCGTTAATGTCTCGACCAGTACGATGTATATCTCCCATTTCAGATGACATATTTAGTCCTCCCAATCCTTGAAATTTGAACATGTTTTTAAGTTCACAAATATTTTCTCCAACTGAGATTGATCTTATCCATCAACAACTGTCCTAAATAATCCTCAATTTCCACTAGGTTAATTTAACTCCCAACTACATATTCACTAATATTCCCCAGGTTGTGTATGCCTACCTGGTCAGTCATATATCGATTCCTTTAAAATCAAACGTGCTATTACCTAATCCCTGTACTGGTCAAACTTTGTCACATCAAACGCTTTAAAGAATTATTTAAGTTCATTATCCTCTAGCATACCCTCATTTTACGCTCTAGCTTGACGTTCTTAACGTTTTTCAGTGGATTAGTATGAATCACTTGTTCTTGATACAAGTAAGCGAAAAACACCTTTATATTATGTGTATAATTTGCAATTGTAGTCTTGGATATTTTCTTTCCAAAATCTTCTCTAGCTTTTGGATTGATATTCGGTTTGTCAGCGACTGTCAATTCATATTTACCACGCTCTGATAAACTTCTCATATAACTTCTCAAATGCTCTGCCTTTACATTTTTTGGTGAATCAATTTCAAATTCATCAAACATCCATTTTGCGTATAGCTTTAATGTTTGTTCATATGACTTCATTGTTTTTACAGCTAGACCTTTTGCCGCACAATCAAACATAAAACGGTATATTTCAATATCGAAATAAGTCATAAAAAAAAACACCTCCATGAACGGGAATTCCCCATAAATGAATGTGTTTCATAATTTAATTCAATTAATTAACATTAGTTATATGAATTCAGTAGTTAGTCGGTATAAATTCAATGAATTCTCTCTAAATAAGTCCTGTAATCCCAGTCACATCAACAATTAGCTAGCCATCATATCGATACGAATCTTGTCAGCAATCATGGCAATGAATTCACTATTTGTCGGCTTCGACTTCAAATGATGCACTGTGTACCCAAACATCGACGAAATCGATTCATAATTGCCACGATTCCATGCGACTTCAATGGCATGACGAATCGCACGTTCAACTCGTGATGGCGTTGTATTAAATTTTTTAGCAATTTCTGGATATAAAATTTTCGTCACAGAGCCTAATAACTCGATATCTTCGAATACCATTTGAATAGCTTCTCGCAAATAAGAGTAACCTTTAATATGTGCAGGAACGCCGATTTCTTTAATAATGGCTGTAATCGTGCTATCTAATTGATGCTGATTTAATTTTTGAGGTGCCGCCGGTTGTAAAACACTTGTCTTTTTAGGAAGTGTTGCCTTCTGTCCAGCACAATGTAAGATTTTTTGAACCAATTGATCAAATTCAAATGGCTTTAGCATAAAATAGGATGCTCCTAAGTCTACTGCCTGTTTCATCACATCTTCTTGACCAAATGCAGTTAACATAATAACTTGAATGGATGACATTTTTTCATTTTGATACATCGACTCTAAAACAGCTAACCCATCAAGATGTGGCATTATAATATCTAGCAATAAAATATCTGGTGTGAATTCCTCAAGCATTTGTAAACAAACTTTCCCATTTGAAGCAGTTGCAATGATTTCAATTTCTGGATGCCCTTGAAAATACTGCTCCATCGTTTTTAATAACTCACGATTATCATCTGCAATCGCTACTTTAACCTTTGTCATTTAAATTCCTCCTTCTGAACTTTGCTTCGAATATCACCTCAAAGCGTTACCTACCCCAATGCTTTTTTTTGCACACTGTGGAATTTTCGACATTTTTGTTTTAAAAACCTTTTCTATTTCCAAAAATGAGTATGTAGTCCGATACTTTCTTTCAATATCGACAAGTTATGATAAATAACTGACAAAGCTTCGAATGCTTATACTATTTATTTTAGTGAAAAAATGGAGATAAAACTACAGTTTTTTTTAAGTATCGCTAATCGCTTCATAAATAAACGAAATACTTGGTGAACAATATATTTTCATGAAGGAATGAAGTAAGGAGCTACCTATAGGCAGCTCCTTCATTTAAGATGATTTTTTTAACATTTCCGCTACAGTAATGGCTGCTCCTTTTTTCGGCTCCTCCACAAACATATGCGTAACCGCACCTACAAAACGACCGTCTTGAATGATAGGACTGCCACTCATTCCCTGCAAAATACCACCAGTTTTTTCAATGAGCTTTTTGTCAGTGACTATGAATTCAAGGCGTTCATTTTCAACCTTTGTAATTTCAATTGAAAAAGTTTCCACCTTACTGCCCTCGATCGCCGTAGAGATTTCCGCTTTCCCTGCTTTTATATCCTTTTCATGCATAATTTCAATTGCTTTAGGTAAACTTTGTTGATAACCGTCTTCCCAACGGCCAAAAATTCCATAAACTGTATTTTTATCTATACTCCCTAATCGATCCTGATGTTTTTCAATGGAGGATATTTTATAGCCAGGTTGACCAGGTATACTTTTACGAATTTGTTGAATCGAAGCTAAAAAAATGGAGCCAGCATGGAAAATAGGGGCTTCTTGTAAGGTTGAATCAACGATTTGGTGGCCTAACGCACCGTAACTTTTTGTCTCTGGATCAATGTATGTCAATGTTCCTACTCCATCTGTTTCATCTTTTAGAAAGGAAATAACATGTTCAGCTTCTTGCTCCTGTAACTCAAGTGTCACTTCTTTTCCTTCATTTTTTATCGTCCATTTCTGTTGTCCTTGTCGAGCAACAGCTTTTTTGGCATCTGAAAGCGTTTTTACAGAAATATCATTTATTTTTTCAATAACAGCGCCTCCTTTCATCCATTGATTGGAAGCTAATAGCACATCATGCGCTACAAACACATGTGATAACTGAAGTTGAATTCCAATTGCTTCGCCCATCGGAATAAGCTTTTTTGCGGCAAAAACCTTTACAGGCATGAATAATAAAACAATGAGCATAGGCAAAATGACAAATTGACGCCAACGACGATACATACGACACCTCCTTTTTGTTTTTGTCTTTTTACTATGTGTTGTTGTGGCATTCTTATAAGCGGTAAATATTTGCGCAAAAAGAAAAAACCCAGAAACAACAAACTGTTTCTGGATTCTTTGCTATCTCATTTGTTTTTTTCGTTCATTTGCCATTTTTAAGAGCTCTGTTGCGTGCTGCAATGTTAAATCAGTAATTTCCGCTCCAGATATCATGCGACTGACTTCTTCGATACGAGCATTCGTATCTATTTCCAGCAATGACGTAAATGTTCGATCATGCTCGACTTCTTTTTTAATAAAATAATGATGATCGGCCATCGCAGCCACTTGTGGTAAATGCGAAATACATAATACTTGAGAGTTAATGGATACTGCTGCAATTTTTTCTGCGATTGCTTGCGCTACGCGACCACTTACACCTGTGTCGACCTCATCAAAAATAATAGATGTAATGCCATTTGAGGATGAGAAAATCGTCTTTAACGCAAGCATCATACGCGATAATTCTCCACCAGAAGCAATTTTCGGCAAAGATTTTGGCGGCTCGCCTACATTTGTAGAAATGTAAAAAATTACTTGGTCTTTTCCGTTCGCATCAAAGAAAGGTAATTCATCAAAATTAACAATAAATTTTGCTTTTTCCATATGTAATTCACGCAGTTCAGCCATAATAGCTTCACTTAAATTATGTGCAGCTTCCTTTCGAACAGTAGAAAGTTCTGCAGCAAGCTCATCAAGTACCGCTTCCATTTCCAGCACTTTTCGTTCTTTCACTTGCAAAATTTCGTCTCGATTTAAAAGCTCATTTAGCTCTGTTTTAATTTTATCGTAATACGCTAAAATCTCTTCAACTGTTGAGCCATATTTGCGCTTCAAATTTTGTAATAAAGCTAAACGTTGCTCAACCTCATTTAAACGAGCGGGATCAAATTCTAATTCGTCCAACACATTTTTGACCTGGTACGCTGCATCTTGTAACGCATAAAATGCAGTAGTGACAGATTCGGATGCCTCTTTAAATTGTTCGTCAACAGTGGCAGCATCCTCTAAGGCTCCCATGGCATTGCCAATCCAGTCAAGACCCTTTGATTCACCTTGAATTGCTTCATAAGCTGCACTGGAGCGTTCGAAAATCTTATTGAAATTCATTAGACGGCGACGTTCATCAAGAAGCTCATCTTCCTCGCCAAGCTTTAAATTGGCATCCTCCAGTTCTTTCATTTGGAATTGGTACAAATCAATACGTTGCGCCATTAACTGCTCATCAATCGAAATTGAAGCTAATTCTTTTTTTAGTGAACGATATTCATCATATTTAGAACTGTACGCCTCTTGAATTGGTGTAAGTTGCTCCTCGGCAAAATGATCAAGTAAATTGATATGCTGTTTCTCATCCATTAATTCTTGATTTTCATGCTGACCATGAATATCGATAAGGCTAGCCCCAATATCACGTAAAACAGATAATGGCACAAGTTTACCGTTTACTCGGCAAACACTTTTTCCAGAATCATTTAAATCACGGCGTAAAATAATGGTATCTTCTTCAATTTCAATGCCTGCCTCTTCAAGTTTCTTATGAACAGGATGCCCAGAACTTGAAATTTGGAATAAACCACCTAATTCAGCCTTCTTAGCTCCATGACGAATAAATTCGGTATTTCCTCGTCCGCCAGCAAGTAAATGCACTGCATCGATAATAATGGATTTTCCTGCCCCTGTTTCACCTGTTAAAACAGTTAAACCACCTGAAAAACTTACCGTTAAATCCTCAATGATGGCAAAGTTTCGTATACTAAGCTCTCTTAACACAAAATGTCACCTCTGTATCAAATTACCCTGCTATTTTATAGCATGTCTAATAAGCGATTTTTAGTATTTTCACGCTCATCTGCATCACGACAAATAATTAAAATAGTATCGTCTCCAGAAATAGTCCCTAAAATTTCAGGCCAATCTAAATGGTCAAGTAATGATGCAATAGCATTGGCATTACCAGGAAGAGCCTTCATAACTAAAAAGTGTGATGCACCGTCAATGCTGACAAAAGCATCAGCTAACGCACGATGTAATTTTTGTATAGGATTGAATCGTTGGTCTGCGGGTAAGCTATATTTATAGCGTCCATCCTGTAAAGGTACTTTAACAAGATGAAGTTCTTTAATATCACGTGATACTGTTGCTTGTGTCACATTATAGCCTGCATCTTTTAAAAAATCGACTAAATCATCTTGCGTTTCGATTTCATGATTGGCAATAATGTCCCGAATTCGTATATGTCGTTGTCCTTTATTCATCTCGGTCACCTCTTATAAATAGTTGAATATTTGTATATTTACACTACCATTTTAAACATAAAAGCACAAGAAAAAACACGGCTCTATAAACGAGCACGTGTTATTTTAGTGCACTATGCGCTTCTTCAACGAGTGTATTAAAAGCTGTATATGCAGAGATATCTTCATCACCAATAGGATTCACTAAATGGAATAAAAATTCAATATTCCCCTCGCCTCCTGTAATTGGCGAAAACGAAGCATCCTTAACGACAAAGCCAACCTCTGTCGCCATTGTAGCTGTCTTTTCTAAAACTTCTAAATGTACTCTTTTGTCGCGAACAATGCCTTTTTTACCTACATTCTCTTTCCCAGCTTCAAACTGAGGCTTTACCAGTGCCATTACATCGCCACCTGGCATTAACAATGTTTTTAAGACAGGTAAAATAAGTGATAATGAAATAAAGCTGACATCAATTGTTGCAAAGTCTGGTAAGCCCTCTGTTAAGTCTGCCGCTGTCGTATAACGGAAATTTGTTTTTTCCATGACAGTTACACGTTCATCAGATCGGATTTTCCATGCTAGTTGGTTGGAACCAACATCCAATGCATAGCCATGTCTTGCACCGTGCTGTAATGCACAATCGGTAAATCCTCCTGTAGAGGAGCCAATATCTAGCATTAGCTTCCCCTCTACAGACATATCAAAAATTTGTAGCGCTTTTTCTAACTTCAAGCCGCCACGGCTAACATATTTTATATCCGAGCCTTTTACTTGTAGTGGTGCATCTATAGCGATTTTTTCCCCCGCCTTATCGATGCGTATTTCATTAGAAAAAACTAGCCCTGCCATAATAGAGCGCTTTGCTTTTTCTCGGGTTTCGCATAGCCCACGCTCTACAAGTAAAATGTCTACACGTTCTTTTGGAATTTTTGTCATTATTTATTCAAACCTACTTGCTGTTTTTGTTGAAGTAACACATGCAAACGTGCCACTGTATCTTCAGAAGTCATGTGAATTTCAGCGAGAAGCTGATCTACATTACCATGCTCAATAAAATGATCTGGTATACCCATACGATCGATCAGTGCACTTAAATAGCCATGGTCATGGGCAAATTCTAATACACCACTACCAAAACCACCTTGTAGAACTGCCTCTTCAATCGTTAAGATTGGTTTACCGCTTGATAATATACGATGAAGCATATCCTCATCCATTGGTTTAATGAAACGAGCATTGACTACTTCTATCTCTACACCTTGCTGTGCTAAAATACCGGCTGCTTCCATTGCCATTGGAATCGTCGTACCAAAGGTTAAGATCGTAGCATCCTTACCTTCTCGTAACACTTCCCAGCTACCAATTGGTAACGTCTTAAGCTCATCATCTAACGGAACGCCTATACCGTTACCTCGTGGATAACGTAATGCAATTGGACCACCATCATATTCAATGGCTGTTTTCACCATATGTTGACCTTCATTTTCATCTTTTGGCATCATAATTGTCATATTTGGGATATGGCGAAGGAACGCAATATCAAATACACCTTGATGTGTTTCACCGTCTGCGCCAACTAAGCCTGCACGGTCAATTCCTATAAAGACATTTAAGTTTGGACGTGCAATATCATGTAGTACTTGGTCATAAGCACGTTGAAGGAATGTTGAGTATATGGCTAAAAATGGTTTCATTTTTTGTGTTGCTAGACCTGCTGCCATCGTGGCTGCATGTTGTTCAGCAATTCCCACATCAAAGAAACGCTCTGGGAAATCCTTTTGGATGCCTTGTAGTTTCGAGCCCACTGGCATTGCAGGAGTAATTGTGACAATTCGTTTATCCTCATGAGCAATTTTACGAACAGTATCGGCAACCAAACTACTCCAAGCTGGACCTTTCGCCTCTGATTTTACAAAGGCACCGTTTTCAATTTTATAAGGACCTGTCCCATGCCAATTACCGATTGTATCATCTTCAGCAGGTTTATAACCTTTGCCTTTTTTCGTAATCACATGAACAAGCACTGGCCCTTTTACTTTTTTAGCTTGTGATAAAGTTGCCTCAAGAGCTTCGAAATCATGTCCATCAATCGGTCCTAGATATTTAAAGCCTAGCTCCTCAAAGAACACACCTGATACCACTAAATATTTTAAGCTATCTTTGACACGCTCAGCAGTTGAAGCAAGTTTACCGCCTAGCACAGGAATCTTATTCATGAGGGATTCCAGTTCTTCTTTTGCTTTTGAATATTCCTTGGCTGTACGAAGACGTCCCAATACATTGTGTAACGCTCCGACGTTTGGAGCGATTGACATTTCATTATCGTTTAAAATGACAATCATATTAGTTTTAGCATGACCGATATGGTTTAATGCCTCTAGTGCCATACCACCCGTTAAAGCTCCATCTCCAATAATTGGTATCACGAAGTTCTTTTCTTTTTTGATATCACGTGCTGCTGCCATACCCATAGCTGCTGACAAAGATGTCGAGCTATGACCTGTCTCCCACTCATCATGTTCACTCTCCACACGCTTTGGAAAACCACAAAGCCCTTTGAACTGACGTAATGTGTCAAATTGATTTGCACGACCTGTCAAAATTTTGTGCACGTAAGCTTGGTGGCCAACATCCCATAAAAACTTATCTTGTGGACTGTCAAACATTTTATGGAGCATAATCGTTAGCTCCACAACACCAAGATTCGGTCCGATATGACCACCCGTGACAGAACATTTTTCGATTAAGAAGGCACGAATTTCTTGCGCAAGTCGCTCAAGCCCCTTCCTATCTAAGCTTTTTAAAAAGGCTGGACTAGTTATCTTATTTAAATCCACCTTTCTCACACACCTTTTCAATAAATTATTCACCGTAATTGTGTTTCCACCATTATAACAGTGTTATCAATATGCTAAAAGTACGAACTCTTTATTGTTTGCACATTGGCAAACGCCCTCACCTATTCTAGCATACTCTATGCCTTTAGCGCCTCGTTTTTCTCCTAGTTTTTACGATGAACAATATAGGCTGCAAAATCACGTAATAAGCTGGCATCTACTTGCAATTTATCTAATACGTTATTAGCATGCTGATAATGCTCTGCAAGCTTTTCTTTTGCCCCATCTAAAGTTAACAGAGCTGGGTATGTGCTTTTATCACTTGCTACATCTTTACCAGCAGTTTTTCCCAGTTCTTCTGTAGTTCCCTCAATATCTAAAATATCGTCTTGAATTTGGAAGGCGAGGCCGATATGATGCGCATATTCTTTTAAAGTTTCGCGATTTTCTTGCGTTACATCAGCTAACACCGCTCCCGCTTCAATACTAAATCGTAATAAAGCGCCCGTTTTATTGATATGGACATGCTCAAGCTCAGCTATGTTCAGCTGACGCTTTTCACCTTCTATATCGAGTACTTGCCCCCCAACCATACCTTCTGCACCAGCTGCTTCACTTAACAGATTGACAAGCTCAATACGTTTTTCAGCTGATACATCCATGCGTGCTAAAATGCCAAACGCAAGTGTATTCAATGCATCACCTGCAAGTGTCGCTAATGCCTCGCCAAAAACTTTATGGTTTGTTGGCTTACCTCGACGGAAATCATCATTATCCATACTTGGTAAATCATCATGGATTAACGAATACGTATGGATGATTTCAATGACTGATCCTACAGTTAAACCATCTTTTAAATTCTGATTGTATAGTTCAAGAACAGCTAATACAAAAAGAGGGCGAATACGTTTACCTCCAGCTTTTAATGAATAAAGCATTGATTCTTTTAAATTGGCTGGTGCGTCAATTTTCTCAACTAGTGCAAACATTTCAGCTTCAACTTGCGGTATGTTGCTTTCAATAAAATGCTTTAATTGCTCGTTCATTTCTTAGTTCTCTCCCTTTAGTGGATCAAATACTGTAGTTTCACCTGTCTCTTGGACAATAGAAATTAACTGCTCTTCAGCATTTTGTAGCTTGCTATGGCAAAATTGTGAAAGCTCCATTCCTTGTTTATATAAATCAATCGCATTTTCTAGCGGCACATCACCTTGCTCTAGCTGACGGACAATCTCCTCAAGTGCCGTCATAGCATCTGCGAAAGTTTGTTGTTTCTCTGCCACAATTATTCCCCCTCATTTTTTGGCAAGATCTTTACCACATCAGCAATAACCTTTCCATCATGGAAGGAAAGTGTTAATTGATCCTGTGGCTTTACATCAGCTGATGATTTTAACATTTGATGATCTTTATAAGCTACCGTAAAGCCCCTTGTTAAAATGGCAAGCGGATTCAATGCTTCTAAAGTTCTGACGGTTGCCTCAAATTGTTGTTTTTGCTTCGTTACATAATGCGTTGTAGCACGATTTAATTGTTGGACATGTGCTTCTAGCTCTCGTTGATGGAAAGCTAAAGCCTTTTTCGGTGAGTGCTGCTCTACCGCACTACGTAATTGTTGAAACTGCGCTGTTTTCTTCATCAAATCGACCTGCATTGCTTTTTGCAATCCCGACTCAAGCTGTGCTAGCCTTTCCGTAAAAGGTCGATATAGACGTTCTGGCATTGACAACGGATAAGATTGTTGGAGCTTATTTAGACGTTGTCGTTCTGCCATAAGTTGCGCTCTTACTATTTGATGGAGTTGTGATTTTTGTGTAAGTACCCTCTGAAATAAATCCTGTTGATCAGGTACAGCCATTTCAGCCGCAGCCGTTGGTGTTGGTGCACGCAAATCAGCTACATAATCCGCTATAGTCGTATCCGTTTCATGACCTACCGCACTAATAATAGGGATATGGCTTCCAAAAATCGCTCGTGCGACAACTTCCTCATTAAATGCCCATAAATCCTCAATCGATCCACCGCCTCGCCCAACAATCAATACATCGCAACTTGCATCGATATTTGCGCGCTCAATATTGTGAACAATATTTGGCGCTGCTTGTGCTCCCTGTACAAGGGTAGGATAAATGAGAATTTCAGCAAGTGGATAGCGCCTCTTTAATGTTGTACAGATATCTCGAATGGCTGCACCTGTTGTCGACGTTAAAACACCAATTTTCTCCGGAAACTTTGGAATTGGTTGTTTCCACTCAGGTTTAAAAAGCCCTTCTTTTTGTAACTGCTCTTTCAGCTGGTTAAAGGCAACAAACAAGCTACCGATTCCATCTGGTTGCATTTCCTGTACATACAATTGATATGTACCGTAGCCTTCGTACACGTTTACATCCCCACGGATAAATACTTGCATACCGTCCTTAGGTTCAAACGCCAACTTTCCGGCTGCTGATTTAAACATTGTAGCCGCAATTCGTGCTCCATCATCCTTTAATGTAAAGTAAATATGCCCTGATTGATGAATCTTGACATTGGATAACTCTCCCTTTACATAGACTTCACGTAAATGCGGATCAGCATCAAATTTCCGTTTAATATATTTTGTTAACGCTTTTACAGTTAAATAAGAAGCAGATGTCATTTTTCCGGCTCCTTTACTAAAATCAAGTTTTTCACAAAACTACACCTATCATACCATTTTTTATTGTGCCTGACGTGCCAAAATGCAGTTTCGCTTGAAAAAACGACTGTCTTTCATAGAATTGAAAACCTTACTATAACATATTCTAAGATCTCGTATTAGGTAAAGTATGTCTTTTCGACAAAACGAGGGGTTGATTTCCGTTCCGACTGAGCGCTTTCCTGGGGCGGATTGAATGGCTAGAGCGACTGGATGAAGACGAAGTGATGGATAGATCTGCCTGAGCGACGGATAAAACAGTCAAAGCGACGGTAAGAACTGCCTGAACGACGGATTGAACTGCCAAAGCGACGGTATGAAGACGAAGTGACGGATAGAATCAAAAGCGATGGAAAGTGCTGCAACATATATTTTCTGTACGACAGTATTTAAGTGAAAACATAGCAGTAGAAACAGTAAAAGTACAATCATATCACTGTTATAAGTCTATTCTTTTCGATTATGGTGAGTAGCCTAGAACGGTAATCCTCCGCATTTAAACGCTACGACATTCACGAAGAATTACCTACCATTTCATTTTTTCAACAACAAGAAAACCTCACAACTTAATAAAGTTACGAGGCTTTTAAAATTAATAAAATATTAATAGAAGCGTACCTACAAGGAAGCAATAATATGTAAAGTAGCTTAGCTTGCCGCTTTTCATGATTCCCATAAACCAACGCATTGCAAAATAAGTCATAAATAATGTCGCAATAAATGTCGCAGCATAAGGAATTGCTAATGCACCTTTATTTGGCTCATCTAAAAAATCTGAAACCCCAAGGACAACCCCGCCAAGACTTACAGGAATATAAAGCATGAAGGAAAATCGCAAAGCGGTTTCCTGTTTCATACCAACTGCAATGGCTGAAATAATGGTTGCTCCTGAACGACTAATACCAGGTGTTAATGCTACAGCTTGACCAAGACCTACGATGATGGCGTCTTTGGCAGTCAAATCCGCATCCTTTTTTGTACCACGCATATTACGGATTAGCCATAGGGCAATACCTGTCACAAATAGCATAAGCGCAATCGTTGTCATACTAACATTATCCGCAATAACATCGCTTAATAAAACACCTAAAATGCCCGCTGGAATAGAACCAATCACAATGAATATGGAAAAACGGAAATCCGCTTTATAACGATTCTCTCCTGTTTTAAGATAAAGGAAAAAATTTGTGATGAGTCGGACAATATCCTCTCGATAAATATAGACAATAGCCAGTAAAGAAGCTGTGTTCGTTAAAATAGCAAATGTAAAACCTTGCTCACCAAGACCAAGAATTTCACTTGCAATCATAACATGTCCACTCGATGATACAGGAATTGGCTCTGTAAATCCTTGCACAAGACCGATAATAATATGTTTGATGATAAGTATTAAATCTATGTTTTCCATAAAAACCTCCCTCTTAATATGTATGACCCAAACGTTATATTAGACGTTAAAAACAGCGCAAAAGTTCTCGAAATACTTAGAAAGTAAATCATACAAAAAAGCTACCTCAATAAAAATTGAGATAGCTTTTTATAAAGAGTCATTCAAAATTATAGCTTAACTATATGTGCAAGCTTATTTTCTGCTGCTTGAACTGTGTTGAATAGTAACATAGTAATTGTCATTGGTCCTACACCGCCTGGTACAGGTGTAATATGAGACGCAATTCCATCAACCTCATTGAAGTTTACGTCACCGCAAAGCTTGTTGTTTTCATCACGATTAATTCCAACATCTATCACAACTGCGCCTTCTTTAACATGCTCCTTCGTAATAAAGTTTGCACGTCCAACTGCTGCAATTAATATATCTGCTTGTTTAGTGAATGAAGGTAAATTTGGTGTTTTGGAATGCGTATATGTAACGGTTGCATCATTTTGTAATAGAAGTTGTCCCATTGGTTTCCCAACGATATGACTACGCCCCACGATGACCGCATGCTTTCCTGCTATTTCGATTCCTGAATATTCAAGAAGCTTCATTACGCCAAACGGTGTACAAGGCAAAAATGTTTCTTGGCCAAGCATCATTTTCCCAACACTTACCGGTGAGAAGCCATCAACGTCTTTTTCAACAGCAATTGTGGCAATAACAATATCCTCATCAATATGTTTTGGGAGTGGTAATTGTACTAAAATACCATGAATATCTTCACGATTATTTAATAATTCAATTTGTGCTAATAATGATTCTTGCGTAGTTTCTTCTGGTAGTTTAATTAGCTCAGAAAACATACCGATGGCTTCACAAGATTTTTGCTTATTTCTCACATATGTAGCCGAGGCTTGGTTGTCTCCTACTAAAACAACCGCTAAGCCTGGTGTTAATCCTTGCTCTTTTAAACGCGTTACTCGCTCTGCTACTGAATTACGAATTTCTTGACCAATTTCTTTACCATTAATAATTGCACTTGACATAGACCTTAGTTACTCCTTCCAATTCAACACATGTTATTGTTCTGTAAATTTAGAAAGTACGCCATTAACAAATTTCGACGAACCATCGTCTCCAAATGTTTTGCATAACTCGATTGCTTCATTAAGTACTACTCTTTTTGGTGTTTCTGGCATGTATAAAATCTCGTATACAGCTAGACGTAAAACCGTTCTTTCAATTTTAGGTAAACGGGCAAGCGACCACTTTTCAAGATGCTGTTCTAAAGCAGCATCGATTTCCTCCAAATGTTCAACTGTTCCAGTAACAATCTTTTCATAGAAGACATTTGTTGGTTGGCCTTTAATATGACCCATTGCTTCCTCTACTGTTAGATTGGTATTGTCTAGCTGAAACAAAACTTGCAACGCTTTTTCGCGTGCTTCATGTCGTTTCATGTAAAGCTCTCCTTCTTAAGTGGCATTAAGGTTTATAATAGCATAAATTCGTGAGAGAAACACGAATTCAAGCAAGTTTTAAATAATCTGATACCTTTTTCAAGCAACTTTTTGCTTATTTTAACACCCTGCAATTAACTTTACTAAGAAATATATTGAAATAAAAAATCAACCTTTATTGTTTAAATACCAAGAATGTTATAATTAAGGAAATTAAATATCATATTTTGAGGTGTTCATTATGCAATATGAAGTTACATGTACAAGTTGTAAAAGAACTTTCAAGTTATATGAAGGCGAGGAACAATATAAACAATGCAAAGAACGCAAATCCCTCCTATTTTACTACGATGATTGTAAACATAAAATTCGTTTTGATGTGATACGAAACTTCTTTAGCTCTTACTAGCAAGGGCATTTTATGAATGAACGTAGCCGCTCCATTGACATCAAAGCATGAAAGAAATATATAACACTTTGTATAACCGCGAACGAATACTTCCACACTTATAAAAAATAGAAAAAAAAAATCCGCCGGAGGCTTTGAGCAATGTGAAACTGGTCACTCAGTCGTTCGTTGTTCTTGCTGTCGCTTCGCTTTCGCACAGATAAGTTGCTACAGGGCGTTGAGCCCTTAGACTGAGTTCCTCTATTTCAGCGGGTGTTTAAACACCCGCTGAAATAAGTTAAAACAAATCTTTTGACCCTATAGTTACTATAGGGTTTATTGTATTACTTGGAAATATTCTAGTAGATTTTGATTTATGTATCGTGAAAGATTGAAGGAGAACAATATGAATAAGAAACAACTTTTAACCTTAAGTATTTTATTATCGAATTTATTCATTGCCTTTTTAGGTATTGGTTTAGTTATACCTGTGCTACCAACACTCATGAATGACCTGAAAATTTCAGGCTCTGTCGTTGGTTATATGGTGGCCGCATTTGCTATCACTCAACTTATCGTCTCACCGATTTCTGGTAAAATGGTAGATAACATTGGCCGTAAAATCATGATCGTTGCGGGGCTTTTTATATTCGGTTTTTCAGAGCTATTATTTGGGCTTGGACGCACAGTTGAAATACTCTTTGTATCACGTATGTTAGGTGGTATCAGTGCTGCTTTCATCATGCCTGCGGTAACTGCATATATCGCTGATATTACATCCTTGTCACAACGTCCAAAGGCATTGGGTTATATGAGTGCCGCGATTAGTACTGGCTTTATTATCGGACCTGGTATCGGTGGATTTTTGGCAGAATTCGGAACGCGCATACCGTTTTATGCTGCTGGTATACTTGGATTTTTAGCAGCGATCTTGTCATTTATTTTACTAAAAGAACCGACACGTGCTGCTAATGATGAACAGTCTGCATCATCAATTTCAGGCAGTGTGAAGCGTATTTTTAGCCCACTATACCTTATTCCATTCGTGCTTATTTTCGTACTATCATTTGGTTTAGCTGCATTTGAATCGTTATTTAGCCTATTTGTGGATCATAAATTCGCATTTACACCTTCAGATATCGCGATTATTATTACGGGAAGTGGAGTAGTCGGGGCTCTTGCTCAGCTAATATTATTCGATTGGCTGACAAAGAAAATGGGTGAGATTAATCTTATCCGTTATTCACTCGTCCTATCTGCTGTTTTAACATTTGCTATGACATTTGTAAGCCACTATTTCGCAATTTTATTTGTCACATTTTTTATTTTCGTCGGCTTCGATTTAATACGTCCTGCCGTTACCTCTTATTTATCAAAAATTGCTGGTAATGAACAAGGGTTCGTTGGTGGCATGAACTCCATGTTTACAAGTCTGGGTAATATATTTGGTCCTATTTTAGGTGGGGTATTGTTCGATATCAATTTGAACTATCCGTATTACTTTGCGACAATTGTTTTAACACTCGGCGTTATCCTTGCCTTATTCTGGAGAAAGCCAAAGCATATTGAAATATAATAAAGTAGCCATACTAATCACTGCTGAACAATTTCCGTGAACAACGTTAAAAAAGAAGGATTGCCCTGTAGGCAACCCTTCTTTTTATTCTTGTACAGCTACTTCTTCTTTTTCAAAGAGAATGCCAGTAATGTGAACATTCACTTCAGCTGTTTCAAGCGCTGTCATATTTAAAATTGCTTGGCGAATTTGAGTTTGTACTTCTTTCGCCACTTTCGGGATTGTATAGCCGTATTTTACAGAGCAAAATACATCAATGGCAATCTCACCAGTTTCAGTAACACCCGATTTAATGCCCTTATTATGAACTTTTTTACCGAAGCGTTCTACTACGCCTGTAGCAATATTACCGCGAGTTGCAGCAACCCCTTCTACCTCGTTCACTGCGATTCCAGCAACAACCTCGATTACTTCCGCTGCTACTTCAATTCTCCCAAGTTCTTCTTTACCAGAAGGCGTTGGTTGTACGAAAGATTGTCCTACTTTCTCTGCCATACAAATATCATCCTTTCCCTTACACATCACAAACAAATGCTGTACTTACGCTTATTATACTATAAAAAGGAAAGTTTGGCTTCGTAAAGTCGCTTTAATTTATCTGGATCAGGTTTATGTCGATAAATTTAAGAAGTTGGGTGATAAATATAAAAAGTTGGGCGATAAAACCAAAACTTTATTCGATAAATCAACAATGCTTATCGATAAAAACAAAAAGCGAAGAAATCTATGAAGATTTCTTCGTCATCGTAAATTTTATTTACGTTTCCTTTTAGAATAAATCACAAACCAGACAAAGTATAAGATAGTAACTAGTGATAAACCTAATGAAACATATCTTCTTTGCTCATAAGGCAAAATAATATCCAGGACAATAGTTAAAACAATTGCAGGTAGCATAGTACAAAACCAAACTCGCACTGCTTTGTTTTTAAATGAAAGTTCAAATCTTTCTATACAATCACCCTATTCATTATTTGTAAAATGCTCTGTTTATGTGTGATGGCTATTGTTTTGAGTGTTGAAAAGCCATTAATAGCCTTCTTATATCCCTGTTACATTATCAATAGTTGTAGATTTACCATTGATGTGAATATTAATCGTATCAAGGGCTGGGTCTAAAGTTAATTTATAGACATGCTGTTCTGTTGCATTCTCTTGTTCATTCGTAACATCTAACTTTATTATTAATGTATCACCTTGCGTTTCAAGGTCTGTTGTAACTGTACCTTTTGACCGAAAAACGACATAAGAAATATCTTTATCTACTATATTGATTATTTGAAGTGTATTTTTTTCATCAATTACCTTTTGCACTCTATCTGGAACAATCTCAATTTCATTAAAACTTAACGTTGATGAATTACATGCTGTTAAAATGAATATTGTCAAAAGCACTAAAAATAACTTTTTCACTGTCTTTTCAACCACCTCTCAAATGACCGAAAATTCTATCTATAAGATATTGTAACATAGAAAATCGTGAATTGGTGAAGGAATGGGAATTGCTCAACAAATGAGCTTGACTGTACCTACAGGCAACACGATAAGGTTAATCACTTTAACTTTGGATTAGCTTATAACAACCGTAGCAAGCTCTTAGAAAAGACTTATCCCTGTTCTCTGCTTATTGACATAAAAATACCTCCTAACAAATAAAAGTTAGAAGGTAATATAATTGCGAACTTTGATAGGTTATCTATTCCCTAAATCCGCAAGCTTGTCCCTAGAACATCACTCTTGACCTGTGACAGCACACTGAATACCATAGTTTGCAATCGAGCCTCAGTTTTCCAAAATTCCCCAACCTAAATTTCCGAGGTTAAAGTAATTCTGATGAAAAAATATTAAGAAGCATCATTTGTTAAAAACAAGCTCGAACTTTCTATTCGTATAATCAATCACCATACGCCCATCTTTAGCAATATCACTACCAAAAACACCATCTAACTTAAAAAAAGTAGCAAGATCTGTCAACATTTCTCTGACGTTGCGTAAGCTGATGGATTGGTGTTCATTCAGATAAACAATTAAATTTTCTACGCTGTCTAATTCTCTTTCTTTTACATCACCGAAACCACCAGAAAGGATCATTCTTTTCTCTATTTTAAGCTCATCGATTTTTGATAGGAGAGGTCGTCCAAAATGGCTCTTATTTGCACCAGTGTCTAAACCGAAATACAAAGGAACTTGATTCTTTCCTTTCACTTTCAAAATCGGATACCCACAGAAGAAAAGGTTGCTCTCCACACTATCTTTTTGTTTCGGTTTTTGAATTATGACCTGTTTTCGTCCATAATCGATTTCCAGACAAATATGTTGTATGATATCCCATCCAATGATACCGTCTACCTTCATTATTTCTTCCGTTTTAGGATTTTGAATCATTAATAAATCATTCGCTAACACCAATGTAGGCTGGTTAAGAATCGTCAGATCATGTATGACAATTGAATCGATGATAGCGAAATCAGTATTGAAATTTTGGTTTGTTGAATTTCCAACCTCAAATTCTTCATCTCTTACAATGTTAATATCACAGCCTTTCACTAAAGAATTTGAGATGACCGTCATCCCTGCTCCAGTATCTAACCAAAAGCATTTCTTTTTCCCATTAATCATTACATCGATTGTTGGAGAGCCAGAGATACTTAGTTTCATCGGCATACATATTTGATCGTTTAAGAAGGAGAATGTTGTTTGTTCAGACTGGCTACAAGCTCTCGCAATTAAACGATTGCTTTGATCAATGCTTTGATCATCAAGTAAGCCTAGCACCTCTAATTGTTCCCATTCGGATTTAGTAAAATAAAGCTCAAATAAAATCTTGGCACAGCCACTTCGTAATGAAAGATCATGTGACTTACAATACAAATCCTTTAAAATTTCTGCACCCAAACATTCTTGACCATCTGTAATTAATTTTAAAGCAGAGACAAACTCTTTTTGTTCATCATTCATTTCGAACGTTACAAAATCAAACTTCTCCATTTCTTCTATACCTTTCAATTTATCCCCTCCAGCAAATAATTTAATTTTTTTCGGTTACTCAGTCCCAATTGAATAACACGCTAGACAATTATTACTTCTATATACTCCCAACAATTCCTTCTTACCCCACAAAATAGCACCATTAGTTAAGTAGAAGCAATTTCACGCACAAAAAGCCATCAACTATGCCGTAACGCTAATTAATTTTAGACAAATAAAAAACCTCCTGACTAATAAAGTCAGAAGGTATAAGTTATGACACTATTAAATAAGCCGATCTATAATCGACTTACATTTATTAAACACCCAAATAGTTGAATAAGCGAGAGTCTACTTTACCACGCTTCTCACTTTATTAACTTATATCAAGTATTGTAAATATGTAGTGTTACTGTCTCTTTTCAACAAATAACAAAATTAGTGTTGCAAATGGCCCTAATACAAGAGAAAGCAAAAACCAATTTAACCCCGTTCTATTCTTCCCTTGTGCAAGTGCAGCATTTATCAACGCCAATGTACCCCAACCTACGAAATATTGGCTATCCATCATCTGCCCCCTTACATGCATCGTTAGTGTGCATTTCTTCACAAATTTTATTATAACACATCCAAAAAACATGCTTCAGAAAGGTGTCTATACTGTTAAATTAAATAAGCCTGAAAACAGCCCTAAATATACGGTAAATTGGAAAGCCCAAAAAATGACGAAAAAAACATACAATACTCTATAACATGAGTTCAAAAGGAAAATTACATATTTTCAACAAAGGCTATTAGCATTGCCTCCTCATCAAGAAACCATTTTTTCTTTAATTGCGGAGAATGATACGGATTATCGCTATGGAGATATGGTTGTGAAATAATGCTTTTAGCAACTGGAGCCACATGAATTTGATTGAGGATTTCCAAAGGCTCCGGATATTCAAAGTATAAATTTAATATAGGGTGTGGATTTTCATTTCTCCATTTTGCAAATCCTTGAGAAAAGTTCTTGTGTTCTGGCATTTTTATCTGTTGAAATATCTCTGTCGGTAATAAGTTTTGTGCCAAACAATAAAGGCCATGTGCAGGCACACATAGCTGTTTCATCGCTTTACTGAAATCTGCACGCATATATCCTGAACACAAATTTTGTAAATGTTTCCCCATTGCCTCGACATCTTCTTTGTGTAATGAAAGCAGAAATGCAGCTCCCGAACGCTCCCATTGTGGTTTCTTTGTGCCAACAAATTTTTCGGCTGCATAGAGCGCTTTTTGCAACAGTATTTCATCTCTATACCACATTGCCCTCAAGAGATTGCTCATCACAATATAAAACGGGTAACCATTTTTAGTTAAACTCAGTTCGGATGGAAGAATGCGCTCCATTGTTTCGTTATCTCCACAAGCGAATGCCTCTAAAATATGTAAGGTGTTTTGACAATGGTCATACCCTCCGTCACATCCCGGAAGTAATTGATAACGCATTTGCTGGAAAATTAAATTGTTCCACTTTTGCCAGTCTTGATGTAAAAAGCACTCATCTAACCATATATCGTAGTTAGTTTTTAACAGTCCAAATGACATCGATTTAGTAATTTCCTTTAATACTTCATTATCTTGTGCAGTTCCTTCTTTTGCGTTATTTATAATTTCCTCATAATTTATAATACAATGCACAATGTATTGACTTTTATCTGTATCCATTAAACTTCACAACCCCGGTTTTTTTATTTTTTCGTTTCAAAGCAAGAATTATATAAACTTTCTTCTTCTAATTCTATGAGTTCTCCCAAAGGTAATTTACCATATTTTTCTCGTTTTCCTATTTCGTCTCATTATCTATATAAGGTTTACCACATGTCAACTTCGTACTTTTCTCACCCTATCAACTCCCCCCTAATAATGGAATGCCTATCTGTCAAAATGATGATAATTCCATTTCGGATACTGCGTAAATAACGTTATTCGCCGTTAAGACGTCTCCCATGTATACGAACAAAGCGCCTTGCCCTTCGCTGTAATATACGTCAGTTTTACGTCCAGTCTGCTCGAGTATCTTCCGTTGAATATTTACGATGCTAGCTTCAACATTCATTCCGTTCAATCCTCCTTATAATTCCGTTTGAATTAGCTTCTAAGCGCTTTTGATGATAATTACACCAACTTATGATTTAAAACCGTTTTTAGCAACGGCTATAAAGGCGAAATGAAGGCGCTATGCTTAACTCTTCCGAAATCCGGACGATAACTTGTGATAAGGATATAATAGAAAAACGGCTACTCGGCAAAGTAACCATCTCCAATTGCAGTTGGCGCTACGATCAGTTATGATGCTAGTCGCTTGTTGGCGCAAGCTCTAGCGTATATGCCGATTCTTTTTATCACACGTAATTCACTTTGCTTTGTAACGTCTTTTACATCGCCTAACGATGAAATAAATCCGAAAATATTTCCGCTGTTATTTCGTCTAAATATTCCACATTCATAATCGTTAATAACCGCCTAAAAACGTAGTCGTATTCTTTAATCGTTTGTTTGCGTACGCCCGATAAGCGCATTTGTTCTTTAACGATGATTAGCGCAGAATACGCCTAATACGATTACCTTTTAAACGAACTGAATTAACTTCAATCATAATTGTTGGCGCTGTTATTAGTGGCTCATTATTTTCGTTTTTAGGATTAATCGTTTTTAGTTCGATTGGATTCATATTTTCTAAATCGAAAATAAAGGTACGCTGACTATTTTTACGCACAAAAAAGACCCCCTAACGAATCAGTTTCGTTAAAGGGTCTAAAAATCGGATATTCCGTTTTGTTTTATTCCTAATTCTATTCCGCTGACAAATATTGCACAACTATTTCGCAAGCTTCCCGACTAGTAGCCGAGACGGTTAAAACGTTGATACGTCTTACTTGCTTGTCCCTAATACATCGTTCTCTTCTAAGAACTTCGTATTGAATTGTGCTGATTTGAACACGTCATTGTTCATCAATGCTTGGTGGAATGGAATTGTTGTATTGATACCAGGACCAGATACTTCAAATTCGCTAAGCGCACGATTCATTTTCGCAATCGCTTCTTCACGAGTGTTTGCATGAACAATTAGTTTTGCAACCATAGAATCATAGTATGGTGGGATTGTATAACCAGCATACACTGCAGAGTCAATACGTACACCGTAGCCACCTGGAGTTACATAAGTATCTACAGTACCAGCTGATGGCATGAAGTTTTTATAAGCATTTTCTGCGTTAATACGGCATTCAATTGCCCATCCATTTAATTGAATATCATCTTGAGTGAAAGGAAGTTTTTCACCAGATGCAATTTTTAATTGTTGTTGTACAAGATCTACACCAGAAATCATTTCAGTTACTGGATGCTCTACTTGGATACGAGTATTCATTTCCATGAAGTAGAATTTATCTTCTTGATAGTCATAAATAAACTCGATTGTTCCAGCACCTTCATAGTTACAAGCTTGTGCAGCTTTAACGGCAGCCGCACCCATCTCAGCACGACGCTCTGAAGATAGCGCTGGAGACGGAGCTTCCTCTACTAATTTCTGCATACGACGTTGAACTGTACAGTCACGTTCACCTAAATGTACAACGTTACCATAGCCATCCGCTAATACTTGGATTTCACAGTGACGGAAGTACTCGATGAATTTTTCTAAATATACGCCAGGGTTACCGAATGCTGCAGCAGCCTCTTTTTGCGTAATGTCAATACCTTTTACAAGGTCTTCTTCTGTACGAGCTACACGGATACCTTTACCGCCACCACCAGCAGTTGCTTTGATGATAACTGGGTACCCAATTTTAGCAGCCCATTCTTTACCTGTTTCGATATCTGGAACAATACCAGTACCCGGAACAAGTGGAACATTTGCTGCTTCCATTGTTGTACGTGCAACGTCTTTAATACCCATAATTTTAATTGAATCTGATGAAGGTCCAATGAACTTAATGCCTGCGTTTTCACAAGCTTCAGCGAAGTCAGCGTTTTCAGATACAAAACCGTAACCTGGGTGGATACCGTCCGCACCCGTTTTTTCTGCTACGCTAAGTAAAGCTGGAAAGCTAAGATATGAATCTTTTGATAGCTTTGGTCCGATGCAATATGCTTCGTCTGCTAATTTCACATGTAATGCGTCTGCGTCTGCTTCTGAAAATACGGCAACTGATTGAATGCCTAACTCTTTACAAGCACGAATGATACGCACAGCGATTTCGCCGCGGTTTGCAATTAAAACTTTTTTCATAGTTGTGCACTCCTTACTCAGCTTTTACAAGGAATAATGGCTGTCCGTATTCTACTAATTCACCGTCTTTAACAAGTAATTCAACGATTTCCCCTTGAACTTCTGCTTCAATTTCGTTGAATAGTTTCATAGCTTCTACGATACATACAATTGTTTCATTACCAACTTTGTCCCCCACTTTAGCGTAAGCTGGTGAATCTGGGTTTGGAGATTGATAAAAAGTACCGACCATCGGAGATACAATTTTATGTAACGATGGGTCGTTATTTACTGGTGCTGCAGCAGGTGCTTCTTCAGCTTTTGCTGGAGCAGCTGGTGCTACAGGAGCTGCTGCTGGTGCAGATTGTTGTACAACAGGTGCCGCTACTTCTTTTTTAGGTGCTACAGTTTCAGTAACAACAACACCATTCTTTTTTAATTTAACTTTTGCCCCATCTACTTCATAAACGAACTCGTCAATTGAAGAAGAATCTACCAATTTAATGATTTCACGAATTTCTTGTATTTTGAACATTTTCCTAACTCTCCTTATGAAAAAAAATCTACTACAAGCACTATTCTATATTTTTTTCGAACAATTTGAAATACTTTAATGAAAATTAAGTAAATATGAACAAAACAAAAGGCTTTCTTTTACTAAACGAAAGCCTTTTCATGATACTGATATATAACAATATTATCAAATAAACAGAATATTAGTATTTTTCCCTATTTTTTAATAGTTATTATTTGCACTAAATTTTACTTGGACGTCATTTGCGCCTTCCATCTCTGTTCTTACCAAATAAATAATTTCATTTGCTTGAGCTTTTGATAGCTCCTCCGCCATAACATCTACCTGTACTTTATCACCGTCTGCTCGTACAAATGCATCGGAGTAGCCTAAAGATTTAATTAGCATTTCTAACATTGCTTCTGCAGATTCTTGTTTTATAAGGCTATCCATCTCATTATAAGCCTTACTTTTATCTTCTGCTGAGTAATCTTGTGAACCGATTTTCTGCTCTAATTGCGAACGAAGCTGGCTTCTTTCATCACTAACTTGCATGCGCATTTCTTCAAATAAATGACTTGGAGAAGATACTTCCTTCGTCTCTCCCCCTTTCGTTGCTTCTTGATCAGTTACACCAGTTACCGCAGTTTGCTGTAATGCGTCATCTGTGAAAATAGTTAGTCCATTAAATTGTTTTGCTGGATCAACCAAATAATACACTGAAATAACCGCTACTAGACTTAATAATGTCATAAACCAAACTGTTCTTCTACGTACGCGCATTTACTTTTCCTCCTTATTTTCCATTGGAACGATAATAATTCGATGAATCGGTAATTGCATTACTTGACTAACAACCGCACGAATTTCATTTTTAACAAAGATATCTGATGCTCCTTCTGAAACAATTAGCAGCCCTGTTACTTCTTTCGTGCCTTGTTCAGTTCCTCGAAAATATTGACTGAATAGTTGATTGTCATCCTTCTTATCTGTCATATCTCCGTAATAAAAATAGACCTTAACCTCCCCAACACCTTTCATAGCCTTCAATGTCTGCTCAAGTTTTTCTTCATTGGTTGTCGGTGCTACTTGCCCATTCGTTGTATTCGTTTGATACATTGGTAAAATGATGAAAATTCCCACGGAGGCAGCGATAAGCATTAAGACTATAAATGACGTTGTTTTTTTTCGTTTCTTTTCCACATCACTTGTACATTGCCTCCTTTCATCTCTTCTCTTTTTCAAGTGTATGTACGCTTGTTTCCTCCTATGAATTGATAAATGGAATCTTTAATAGCAATTGCAAAAATACTAACGTAATGACAAGCTTTGTAAGCGAAATTATCTCTTTATCTTCTGTTAGAAATACGAATATCTGACAGATAAAGAGAATTGCTAATAAAAGAATCAATTTATCTCCCCCCAGCCATAACTTGCACAAAAACGATGAGGAATAAACAAGAAAACATAAATGAAAAAGCAATTAGAAATGATACAGCACATAATGTAAATAGAGATTTACTAACATGATCTAGTAGTTTACAAATATCATCAAAGGCGATTGGCTCTAAAATAGCAGCTAACATTTTCAACGAATAGGCACTGACAACAAGCTGCACTGTAGGAATGAACGACACGGTAATAACCGCTATAAACGCAGTAAAACTACTTATAGAAGATGCAAATTGTGACATGTGCTGGAACATTGAAAAACTATCTACTATAAAGGAACCAACAACTGGGATATTTTCCTCTATTAATTTTTTCACAGGCTCTGCAACAGCTGCATTAACACTAAAAGCCGCAACACCACTCGCCGACATTAAAATGATGTAACAAATAACAGATGCAGAGACGATGCTCATAATGGTAAAACGAATCATTTCAGCAATTCTCGTAAACGAAATCTCTTTAACAATGACACTGCAAACATCAAAAACAATGGCAAAAAGCACTCCCGGAATAAGCCATTTACTACTAATAATCGTTAATACTTGTACAAAAAAAAGTAAAAAAGGCTGCCAAGAAGCAATCGCTGTAATACTGCTTGATAAAAGAAAGCTTGAAGTAAGAATGGGATAAAATGCAGTAAATATATGAGCAAGTCCCTGTGCGATTTCGTCTATTAATTTAAATGAATTCACAACGACAGGTCCTATTGTTGCAAGGACTATAAGAAAAAAAAGTATCCTTGTCCCTTTTTCAAATTCTGGTATTATCATATTGACAATTAAAATAATAATGACGTAGCCACATAAAATAAGCGTCATCTTCAGCAATAGAAAGAATGGATCCGTTAAAAACGAAAATATTTGCTCTAGCAATGTCTTCGCCCCTTAGTTTAGCCGTTGTAAAATGGCCGACACCTCCTGTAAAACAGCCAAAAATTCCTTAAACCAGTACAACAAAATAATAATTTTGACCCCATCATAGACGATGTGTCCGAGTACTTTATAATTTTGTTCTACTAGTAACATCGACACCCATTGCCCGATATAAAAAAGGCTAGCACTTACTACAATAGCTTTTGCATAAGGCAAAAAAGCTAACGTCTCAAGTAATTGCTTGATGAATGGTAATAAGAGTGTCGAAAACAACATACCGAATAGCAAAAATGAAAACATTACACTAATTAGCGCATGGAGTGGCTGTATGACTTCTTTTATAAGCAATAATAAAAGCAGCATGACAACAGCAACAATGACAATTTCCATTTACCTACCCTGATGAGGTCAGCCATTGAAAGAATGTAAGGATCTCAGTAAAAAAGAGACGTAAAAATCGCAGTAATTCCGCTGTCATATATAAATAGGCAATGAAAAATAGGAAAAATGAAAATTCTTTTTTTCCTGTTTGATCAAAGAAGACATGAAGAAGCGCAACTACTAGTCCCACTCCCGCGACTCTTAATACGTCTTGTAATTCCATTTCATACGCCCCCTCGTGTACAGCAATATATGTTGCTACCACAAAAAAAAGACCTCCATACATACGTATAGAGATCTTCGTAATTTTATGAAATTAATGATGCCTTGGCATAATTGCATCCGGAAGCTTAACTTCTCTCAGCGGATGTTAGACGTCTTTGAAAAGTAACTTAAATCCACATTCGCTTACCACCTATCGAGGGAGGAAATTTGCCGAAAGAAGTTACAGTAACTTTTCAATGATGCTTTTGACGGTGCCTGGTTGTTTCACTAAATAGCTCTTTTCGCCCATCCACATCGATAAATATTCGGCTTTGCCTTGTTTTGCGCCTTCTTTGCGAATAGTTGTAGTTAGATCATTTTGCAATGGATAAGGGGCTACAATAGCATCCTTCATACGTTCCGTAAAACCATTTGCTAAGCCTCTTGCTGGTTTACCAGAAAAAGCACGAGTAATCGTCGTCTGTTGTGCTTCCGATTGAAGCAAGGCATTTTTATAAAGAGGTGAAATTTCACACTCATCAGCTACTAGTAAAGCTGTACCAATTTGAACCGCTTGTGCACCCATTGCTAGTGCTTTGCTCACATCTTCCTTTGTGACAATGCCTCCAGCAGCAATAATCGGTATGGAAATTTGCCCTACCACTTGCTGAAGTAAATCATGCAAATCAATTAATTGCATCGGTTCAGTGAAGGAACCACGATGACCACCAGCTTCACCACCCTGAAGAACAACAGCTTCCATCCCTGCTTGTTCTACACGCTTTGCTTCCTCTAATGTAGTAGCTGTACCAATAACATACACATTGTTGTCCTTTAAACGCTGAATGACATCTGCTGAAGGTATACCAAATGTAAAAGAACAAATGGCTACATTTTCATCAAGAACAGCTTGTACTTGTTCTTCAAATACTTCCTTGGACAAGACACTTTGTACAGGTGATAGTCCAAGTTCATCATAAAACGGTTGTAAAGCCATTCGAGCTTTTTGAAGAACATCAACATCAATACGTGGTTCTTCTTGTACAAATAAATTAATCGCAAATGGCTTTTTCGTTAGCTTTTTAACTTCCTGAATAAAGCTTTTTGTTTGCTCCCCATTTAAATAGCCCGCTCCAATCGAGCCTAAAATACCTCGCTCTGCACAGGCTGCCACAAATTTTGGCGTAGTTACACCAGCCATTGGTGCCTGTATGATTGGATATGGTATGTCAAAAGTTGTTTGTAGCATAGCATTCACTCCTTACTATTATTGTAAACAAATTTTCCAATTATGACCACATATTAAATGATAGAAACTAATTTTTCTAATAGTAAAAAAGGAGCTATCTCTACTTTATATGTATAAATAAAAACCTACCCTTTTGTAAAAAAGAGTAGGTCGGATATTTTTATTCATTACCCACGAGAAACGTAAGAACCTTCTTCAGTATTGATAATTAACTTGTCACCTTGGTTTACGAAGAATGGCACTTGTACAATAAGACCTGTTTCAAGAGTTGCAGGTTTTGTACCACCTGAAGCTGTATCACCTTTAATGCCAGGCTCTGTTTCTGTTACTTCTAGCGTTACAGTGTTTGGTAATTCAACACCTAACATTTCACTTTGGTATGATTGAATATGAACTTCCATGTTTTCTTTTAGGAATTTTAATTCATATTCAATGGCAGCTGAAGCAAGTTCAGTTTGCTCATATGATTCTAAGTCCATGAAAACATGCTCGTCACCTTGTGCATAAAGGTATTGCATTTTACGGTTATCGATTTGTGCTTTTTCAACTTTCTCACCAGCACGGAAAGTTTTTTCATTTACTGAACCGTTACGTAGGTTACGTAATTTAGAACGTACGAACGCAGCACCTTTACCTGGTTTAACGTGTTGGAAATCTAACACGCGATATAATTGGCCATCTACAACAATTGTTAGACCTGTACGGAAATCGTTTACTGAAATCATTTGTGTTCCTCCATAGTTTACAAAATAATAAGTTCTTTTGATGAATGAGTTAGCAGTTCATTACCTGTCTCTGTGATTAAAATATCGTCTTCGATACGAACACCACCGATTCCTGGTAAATACACTCCTGGTTCAATCGTTACGGCCATACCTGGCTCTAAAATCGCTTCTGAACGCATCGATAAGCCAGGGCCTTCATGTACTTCAAGACCAATCCCATGTCCTAATGAATGACCAAATGCCTCGCCATAGCCTTTTTCTGTTAAGTAGTTACGTGCAATCGCATCTGCTTGGATCCCTGTTAAGCCAGGGCCAACCTTTTCAAGTGCTAAAAGCTGGGAAGCAAGTACTGCGTTGTACATATCCACTAATTTTTCAGATGGCTCGCCAACTGCCACAGTACGTGTAATATCCGAGATATAGCCATTGTACAGTGCTCCATAGTCTAAAGTAACAAAGTCGCCTTTTTCAATCACTTTATTCGTTGCAACGCCATGTGGTAATGCTGAGCGAAGACCAGACGCAACAATTGTATCAAACGAGGACTGAGTTGCTCCTTGTTTACGCATGAAAAATTCTAATTCATTCGAAACTTCAAGCTCTGTTTTACCTGGCTTGATGAAGTTTAAGATATGTGTATATGCGTGATCAGCAATTTCACACGCAACCTTAATAATATTAATCTCTTGTTGCGTCTTAATCAAGCGAATTTTTTCAATTAGCCCAGAAATCGGTACTAAATCAGCTTGAATTTTATTTTTATATAACTCATATGTGCCATAGCTAACAGTATCTTTCTCAAAGCCCAATAATTTGATACCCATGTTTTTTACTTGCGTTGCAATTTCTTCAATGATCGTCGCCTCATGCTTGACAATTCTGAAATCTTGAACTTGAGCAGCTGCTTGCTCTGTATAACGAAAATCCGTGATAAACACAGCATCATTTTGAGACACGATTGCTACGCCCGCTGTCCCTGTAAAACCAGTCATATAACGACGGTTGTATCCGTTCGTAATTAAAATGCCATCGAGATTTTGTTCCTGAAGTGTCTTACGTAGCTTTTGTAATTTCAACATAATCAATTCTCCCTCTCAATAAATGTGCGTAGTGCCAGTTCATAGCCTTTCGTACCTAGTCCAGAGATTTGACCAAGGCATGCCGGAGCGAGATAAGAATGATGACGGAAAGCCTCACGTTTATGGATATTTGAAATATGTACTTCTATAACCGGCACAGAAATCCCTGCAATTGCATCATGTAAAGCTATGCTTGTATGGGTATATGCACCGGGATTAAAGATAATACCATCATATTTTTCGTCCTCTGCCTCATGTACCCAATCAACAAGAACCCCTTCATGATTAGATTGACGAAACTCGACAGTGGCACTAAAAGACGCCGCAAGATTCTGAACATTATTTTTCACATCTTCTAATGTCTCATAACCATAAATATGTGGCTCTCGTTTACCTAGTCGATTTAAGTTTGGTCCATTCAAACATAATAACTTCACGCATATTCGCCTCTTTCTATGTACTTGCCATTATTTTATCATACAAGAAGCATACAGCAACTAATTTCCTTTTTGCGCTGTATGCTCCTTTTGATGAAAATTTGCAGTTTCAAGCAAGAAACGTAATAGACAAATAACAATGACCATGAAAGGAATCGACAGTTTTTTAAAAGAAGAAGATTGTAAAGGCAAATCAAGAACAAACCATTCTAATGTGATTGACACAAAAAGGCCAAGTAAAAAAGAAGATAGCACAGCTGGGATAATATAAACATATCTCAACGTAATGTATAACAAAAATCCAATCATGAATAAGACTAGGATGAAAAAGCTCCATTGAAATAGTTTTGAGCTGCCTTCGAATAAATCCCACTTCTTATAAAAACCTATTGGATTCCATTTAATGAGATGAAAGTAATGAAGCCCCTTTAAACATAATGCAAAAACAAGTGCACCGACGAGCGATGTTATACTAGCTACTCTCAAGTAAAATCCTCCTAACTTGTACCACGAGTTTATTTTCAAACGTTAATCATTTCCTAAACTGTACGATTAGTGTAACCATATAGAAATTTTACTATGCGTAACTCTAGAGGTTTTTCACTAAATTTAGTACAATGGTACAGTTGAAATATATAAAGAGAGTGGTGTTAGCCTTGAGCAATTCACCTGTATACGGGGGACAAGCACAATTAGAAGGTGTAATGTTCGGAGGAAAGGAACATACGATTACTGCCATTCGCCGTAACGATGATTCCATCGATTATTATCATTTTAAAAAAGTTCAAAAACCTATTTTACAAAAGCTTAAAAAAATTCCATTGGTACGAGGCGTAGTAGCGCTGATTGAATCAGCTGGTTTAGGCTCTCGCCATATGCAATTTTCAGGGGACCGTTACGACGTTACACCTGGTGAAGAAGAAGAACATAAAGAGGAAGGCTCAAGACTGCAAATGATTTTAGGGGTTGCAGTTGTAGGTATCCTTTCCTTTTTATTTGGTAAGTTTGCCTTTACATTAATTCCAGTATTTATTGCGGATTTTTTCTCTAAATGGATTGAGGGCAAAACTGGCCAAATTTTACTTGAAAGTGGCATTAAACTATTTTTACTACTTACCTATTTATATTTTATATCTTTAACACCACTTATTAAACGAGTATTCCAATATCATGGTGCAGAACATAAAGTTATCAATTGCTATGAAGCTGGTATGGATATAACAGTGGAAAATGTACAAGCACAATCACGCTTACACTATCGTTGTGGTAGTAGTTTTATGCTGTTCACTGTGTTTGTCGGCATGTTTTTATATTTCTTCGTGCCAACTGATCCGCTTTGGTTACGCATTGTGGACCGTATATTATTAATTCCAGTTGTTCTTGGGATATCATTTGAAGTACTTCAAGCTACTAATGCATGCCGTAATATGCCAGTGTTACGCTTCCTTGGCTATCCAGGCTTATGGCTACAATTACTAACAACACGTGAGCCGAAAGACGACCAAGTTGAAGTAGCCATCGCATCCTTCAATATGCTACTTCAAGTTGAGCAACAACCAGAAATCGCAGCTACTTTGAATCATGATTAACAATTAAAGGACAAGTCCAACAGATACTTTTTGTTGGACTTGCCCTTTTTATGTTAGAGATTAGTTATGATAATGGCTGTACAGAAATTATTTGTTGCTTTGCTTTCTCGTACTCTTCTTCCAATGTTATGAGTATTTCACGAACGGACTCTCGTTTGTCAATATTGGTGATACCATGTCCGGCTGACCAAATATCTCGCCATGCCTTGACATTAACAAGATGTGTTAAATCAATATCTTCTCTTGGCTTCAATGTCGCTGGATCAATACCCTCCTTTAATAAGGATGGAATTAACACATTAACATGGACACCGCTAAAAGCATCTGTATATAAAATATCAGAAGTACCACTTTCAATTACCATATTTTTGTACTCATCAGGTGCATTCCCTTCATCACAAGCTAAAAATCGAGTACCCATATAGGCATAGTCTGCTCCCATTATTTGAGCAGCTAGTACGTCTGCACCGCTAGAGATGGAACCTGATAAAATGACCGTTCCCGTAAAGAATTTCTTAACAGCAGATACAAAGCCAAATGGATTCAGTTGCCCGCCATGCCCACCAGCACCTGCACAAACAAGAATCAGTCCGTCCACACCAGTTGCAGCAGATTTTTCGGCATGCTTAACGTTCGCAACATCTGCATAAACCTTCCCTCCATAGCCGTGTACAATGTCCAAAACTCTCTTTGGATTGCCTAGTGAAGTAATGACAATTGGTGGCTGAAATTGTTCGATTAACTGTAAATCTTCTTCAAAACGTGTATTCGCTACAGGATGACAAATAAAGTTAACTGCCCATTGCTCAGAAGGTAGCGCCTTTTTTATTTCTTCAAGCCACTCAGCACAAACTGAAGCCGGTCTTGCATTTAATAACGGAAATGAACCAATAGCCCCTGCTTTACTAGCCTCAATAACCATCTTAGGATTAGAAACTAAAAACATCGGAGCAACTATAATTGGTAAACTAGACATACACTCTCCCCCTTTATACTTATAACATTTCGAGAGATTTTCTGAAAATCCTACTAAATAAATTCAAATTTTAATTCTGCCCCCGCATCTTCCGTTGAAATAACAAGGTAGCGATCATAAAAATAAAGACCGTATACCCTAAAACGATAGCGAGCGGAACGAAAACATCTGAATATGCTCCACTTAGAACTGCACGTGCCGCATGAACAGCATGGACGAATGGCAAAAATTGCGTGATAGATTGAAATGTACCACCTATCATGTCAGGTTCAAACCATATACCACTAAACCAAGTTGATAAATTGACAAATATCGCGAAGATACCCCCCACCTGTTTGTCCGTAAAAATTGTGCCAAGTAATAAACCAAAACCAATATATAATAAGGAAATTACAATAAGTACACCTACCATTAAAAGGACAGATATATTGAAGGTTAATCCTAAAAATACGGCTGTGAGTAAACAGAAAATAATTTGCAATAATGCAATTGGTAGTAGAGGTAGGACATAGCCCAAAATATAATCGCGTGCTAACATAGGAGAAGCAAAAATTCGCATTAAAAAGGAAGAGCTCTTATCCTTGCCGAGTAACATACCGGAAAAAAGAGTAAGAAATGAGAAGCTAAAAACAATAACACCTGGTGTGAGATTACTAATTTCATATAATGCAACTGGCATATTTTTTTGCATGACAGAAAATAGCCACATAAGAAGCATTGGTAAGCCCATGCCAAAAATGAGTGTTAACGGATCGCGTACTATTTCCTTATGATTTCTTGTTGCAAATACACTTGCTTTCATAGTGATTCCTCCTCTGTAAGCTCTAAAAATACATCTTCTAAAGACTCCTTTTTTGTTTCTTGCATTAATTCCTGAATTGTACCAAGAGCACGTAATTTCCCTCGATGCATAATGCCTACACGATCTGCCAGCATCTCGACCTCTTCTAAATAGTGAGTCGTTAAGACAATCGTTACATGACCTTTTAACTGATTTAGTATTTTCCATAAATCGCGACGTGCACGTACATCCATACCTAAAGTTGGTTCATCTAGGAAAAGTATTTTTGGATTAGACATCATAGCCATCGCAACACTTAAGCGACGCATATAGCCGCCCGATAACGTTTTAGCTTTACTAGACTGACGAGGAGTCAAGCCAAATACATTCATTTGTGTGCTTGCTCGTTTCTGTGCCTCTGTTTTTGAGCATCCATAAATTCGGCCCATTAATAGCAGATTCTCTACTACTGTTAAATTCGGTGCAACTGCTGTTTCCTGCGGAGAAATATTTAATTTCTTTTTAGCAGCGACTTGATGATGAACTATACTTTCACCATCTAAAAGAGCATCTCCAGCTGTTGGTGATAAAAGTCCACAAAGCATTTTAATCGTTGTCGTCTTCCCGGCTGCATTTTGCCCGAGAAGTGCAAAGAATTCCCCACGTTTTATAGTTAAAGATAATTGATTCACTACTACATGTTCCTTATACTGCTTTGTTAAGCTCTTAATTTCAATTGTCATGAGAATCACCTTTCTCTATTAGCATGGCATTAATTTTTTCTATATCACGCTTTGACAGCTTATATTGAAATAACCATGTCACCACATATGTTCCTAAGAAGCTTGCTAATAAGGAACAAACATTGGCCATCGTTTTCGGCATCCATAAAATCATCACAATAGGTATCCAAATAATTGCCGTTACAAAAAAATGTACAATAAATTGCTTCAGCATTCCCCATCTAGCCATTTCAAAAAATAGTGCAGCTAAAGCGAAAGTTATCCCAATCAAACCAGTCAACAAAACTTGAGTGATTATTGCGATTATTTCATTTGTAAATAATGCTCGAAATTCGGGAACTACCCAAGCGTAACTTCCTTGCGCGATCCCAATTGATACAAAGAATTGCACTACTTGCCCTAGTACAGCACCAATGACAAATCCACCTATAATACGCATTAGTAAGTCTTTTTGCACGTTTTTCACCTCATAGTCCTAATTGCTTCTTAATTTTCGTTACATAGCGCCTTGAAGCGTATGTTTTAATCCCACCTTTTAGCTCAACTCCGATTGTTCCAGTTTTACTAATGTCCATATGTATAATCATATTTCGATTGACCATTTCAGCATTTGAAATTCGTAAAAATAGCTGTGTATTCAGCTTTTCTTCAAGCTCATACAAGCGATAACGTACATTGTAAATACCAACCATCGTTTGAACGAAAACTTTCTTTTGTTCCGTATAAATGCGCACAATGTCCTCGCAGTTAATAAATTCAACACCTCTATGTGATAAAACCGATAACGTATTCATTTCAGCGGAAGCGATACACTGCATGAGATTTTCTATTTCATCGGTCATCTTATCTGTATGAATAGTCACTTTAGGTTCTTTGTATGCCGGGTCAATCGACACTTCTACCTTCATATCATCACAGTCCTTTCATTCGTTTTCACTATAAAATTTTTATGTAGTTATGTAAATGGATTTTCGACGACTGGTCGTTTATACGGGATAAGTGGTTTGGACACCCCCCTCAAAGGAGGGATACTTCCGTAGTTGGAGTTTGTCTAAATGACGATAAAAAAGTGCCTATCCATCTTATTGACAAGATAGATGTTGGTTTGGAATAAAGTTTGATTATAAATCACTTTAAACACTTGATTTAACTGCATTTAAAAAGCTATCGTTTTGAATAAAGATTGATCAAAACGATAGCTCTCTTTTATTTATAATGATTGTTTTTTATAAAACAGATTGATCAAAGTTAAATACAAAATGTTGATTTAACAGTATTTCCTTGATTTTGATACGCTCAAAACGGTGCGACTTTATTTCAAACAGTACAACTTTATTTCCTTTTTCGATACATTTTAAACGCTTGGAAATACAAGGGAGAGCATACTCTTATTCGATTAGATTCATTTCTAATTTTTTCTGTACAGCTTTAATCATTCGAGCAGATCCATAGCAAGTTTCGCCATTTTCCATTAGAATTTCTTTCTTTTTTAAGTCCATTTCCTGAATATTGTCGATATTTACTACGAAAGAATTATGGCAACGAATGAAGCCTTCATATTCTTTTTCTATGTCTTTCAGCTTCCCATAAAACTCCACTTGACGATTATCCAAATGTAAAACAACTTTATGTAATGGGGAGGATTCAAAAAACATGATATCATCATAGTTGACACTAATAATTTTATCTGCAATTCTTTGAACGAATTTTTTATTGGATGTTTTGTTCATTACTTGCTTTCTTTCATTTGTCACCTTCAAACAGCTAACAATCTTGCTCTGTACAGAATCGACATCATCTTTAATAATAAAATCCATCGCGGCTACTTTATAAATGAAATTTAAATAAGTAAGTTCTGAGTGGGTTGTGATAAAAACAATATCACCTATTGGATCAATTTTTCTGATTTCCGCGCCAAGTGTGATACCATTCATCTCATAATTCAAGTCGATATCAAGAAAATATAAACCAGGTCGATTACTCTCCTTTATGTAGGCTAATATTTCTTCTGGATCTGCGGTTGTTAGTACCAGTTGCATATCAAGGTTTTCAATCATTATGTAATTTGAAACATACCTGGCTATCTTTTCTCTTTGTTCCTTTTGATCTTCACAAATAAAAACATCAATCATCTCAATCCCTCACTTTAAAATTACAATTTCCTGCTTAAAAAATTCATCCTCTATAAATGTATCCAACTGTGTGTTATTTTCTTGATCAACCATTTTCTTCAGGCTAGTCAGCCCCAATCCTCGATTTTCTCCTTTTGTTGAGAAACCTTTTTCGAAATATTGAAAGAGCTTATGTCCAGTATCTTTGAACGTATTCCAAACTACAAAGGACACGGATTGTTCAAACTCCACAAACCCCACTCGAACCGTACCCTTTTCTACTTCTTCTGCTGCTTCAATGGCATTGTCTAAAATAATTCCGATACAGCGGCACAACAGTACACTATCCATATTCAGATAATGAATTTCGTTAGGACATTCAAAAACCACATCTATCCCCTTTTCCTGTGCTGTAATCAGTTTGGAAGATACCAAACCTTTTACTTCTGGGATTTTAATTTGAGACAATCCCCTCATTTTAAAATCATTGTCACGAATCTTTTGACTGACGCGCATAATATTGTCATTAAAATAGCTTTCTAAAGCAGTCATATCTCGATTGGTGATGTATTCTGACATAGAAGACAGGATATTGATGTAATCATGGCGGAAAGTTCGCATTTCATTATAGTTTTTTTCCAGCTGTTCAGTGTACATTTGTAGACTGTTTAGCTCAATTTCCTTTTCCCTCATCTCAAACTGCTTTCTAAAGGTATATACTAGAAACGACAAACTAACAGCAAAAATAACAAAATAGATAAATAAGTACATCGTATTCATCAATACCAGCTTATTTTGATTTCCTGTTAATCGTACATAAACAATCATTGTAAAATAAATCAAATATGTAAAAAGACCCAAAAAAGCTGCAATTCGCGTTAAATTCTTATCATCTGCATCTTTCTCAAAAATTCGGACGGTAATTTTTTTCCAAAAGACTATAAATATAAAGCCAATACTCATTGTAATAAATTGATGAAGTAATGTCGCTGAAAAAATGGTTCGAAAGGTATATATTTTGTATATATTTCATTTTGTTCTTGATATCGTTAAAAAGTTAGGCTCTGCCTAACCCCACAACCATTTTGGAGGCACTTTTTCCTTATGCTCTTTCTTTACATTTAATATAATTTAAGACCAAGGCTGTTATTTAAATAACAGCCTTGGTCTTTTCCGTATATCTTCTTCATATGGTGTTATTTCGATTAAGTATCCTTCGCCTACTTCACCGTTGTGTAGGGTATAACTGAGTTGTTTTCTGCCACCGTAGTTAATTGTTCAAGGGTTTTCCATTCAACAATTTTTTCATATTCTTTTCCGTTGATACTAAAACTAATTTTTATTCTTCGTTCACTGTCTTCTTTTACCTCTTCTCCTAATACTAATTTAAGCACAATTTTACCATCACCATCTATTTCTAAATCTTTTATATTTTTCAATTCTCCAACATCTGACTCACCATATATCCCTAATTTCTTTAACGGGTCCGCACCAAAGAATTCATATTTTATACCATCTTCCTCGTATGTAATAGGCTTTTCATCTTTTTTTATCAACTTTATAGATTCTATTGTTACATGTGATTTTCCTGACCAATTAATTGGAACAACCAAATAATAAGTTTCTTTCTTCCAATCAGCGCCAAAGTTACCTAAAAGAAATTCACCGTTTACAGCTTTGTCCTGCTCGTTACAACCTACTACTGAAACCAAACAGAATAAGACACTAAAATATAATAGAAATTTTTTCATATAAATACTCCTTTAAAAATATTTTATTAATAAAATAATATTATAATACGACCAAAGAAAAAACGTGAGAACTAGAATCGGTTTTCGATAACAAGCTTAACCATCTATTTGCTGGAATACGATATCTTACTATAAATAAGCATTACTGTTTAGGATGAAGTCTTATATCATGGCTTAGCTCGTGCTGCTTCTAATGATAGTTATACTTCAAAGGTTGTTACAGAAACTACTGGTTCAGGTTATGGTAAAGCTTCTTTAAAGGCTCGATTAAATGTTTATTCATCTGGTACTTTTCGTGAAATTAAAGGTGTTCTAAACACTTGGTGGGAACAAGGAAGTGCAGCTACATATTTTGAGCAACAGAATGGAACTACTATTCCTACAAGTGGTAAATGGCCAGCAACCAAAGTAAATATAAGTGGAAATGCAACTCTTACTGCTCAAACTAGTCAAGAAATGTCAGCCGGATTCGAGAAGGCTGGTTTCAGTATATCATTTGGCTTTGGAGGCAACTACTATGCTCGTAAAAACGTCAACTTATCATATAATTATTCACTTTATTAAAAAGAAATAATTTTTGTACCGCGTTAAAAAGTACTCTATAAGTTAGACACTAAAAGTTCTAATTTATAGGGTACTTTTATTTATAATAAACATGGCAATTAGATGAGCAAAGCGTATGTAAAGGTATTGTTTGTTAGGGATTTTTCTTATGCAGTATTTTATACACGCTACAGCCAGTAAAACCGCTGAAAAATGCTGTAAACTTAACAATGTATAAAATTCTGCATACACAATAAATTGTTTTGTAATAGAAAAGGAAGTAATACCAAAGGTTTGATCCTTGGTATTACTTCCTTTTTCAGTTGTTATGTCAACTCGAATTGCATGGAGTTGTATAATTCTTTAAATGTTTTTTATAAATCTAGAGCATTAGCTTCTTCTTGTGTAAGACCTCGATAAATTCCGCAACCTTCTTCACGATTCCAGTCAATTTGTAAGAATGGAAACCCAGATTTAGTTCCACCAGAGATTCTTAACCAACGTCCAGGTCAACTAAAATATTTTGAACTATTTAGAATAAAATTAGTTGTTTTAGGATCATTTAGTATGTTTGATAATAAGAATATCTTCCATATCAGGCTCCTTTTTAGCTCTAATCTAGATTTTATAAAACTATTTAAAGTACTTTAAAGGGTAGCTCCTGGATAATTCTTTTTGAAAATCATCACATATATCGATTTCGTTATAAAATTTGAAGAATATAATCTATTCAGTTATAGTATTAATACGGAACATTTGGGAAAATATGTAGTTTTTTAGGGGGAGAGAATGAAATACAAGCTGCTCATTATTTTTCTGTAAGTTATTACCAAAAACAATTACCTTACCGTCATTATAATCTTTAATCGTCATTAAATTTTCCAAGAATGTCGATTTCCCAGCACCATTTTTACCGATAACACCAATAATTTCACCTTTTTTAGCAGTAAAGTCTATTCCTTTCAGAACAGCTTTTTTCCCATAGTTCTTTGTTAAATTTTCTACCTTTACATTGTAATCCTGCATGGTTCACCCTCCTAATTTACATACATACTATAACTCGAGAATTCTACTGTTTTTAATTCCATGCATACAAGCTGCTCCTCTATACTTAGATGTCCAAAGTATCTGATCTAGGTGTTCTATTTTCATTCATAACTGTCAAAAAGGTTCCCTGTGACAACACTTATTTTACAAGTTCAGCTGATTTGAACAGACAGACTGCTTCATGATTAGCAAATTACCTTCTCCTTTAGATGTTCTATGAAACTCTAATAGACCACCTACTGTTCACCAAGTAGGTTATGAAGGGATACTTCACGTTTCTGTCAGACCTCCCCAGCTAAGCACATACACTTTCACACCATCTATCCACCTTATTTACTCGATATGGTCTTCGAAAGAAAGCGCTTTGTTTTATTGAGCAAACTCAATCGAATCTGGCCTTATATGAGTAGTTGTGTTCCTCGGGCAGGTGTGTTGCTTTCTTCGGAGATTGGGACTTGCACCCTAGAGTTCATGAGCAAGCTGAGTACACCACAAAAAAAAGCACCAGCAAGATGCTGATACTTTAGGTCTGTTAAATAGATAATCAAATGGTTTTTTATTAAATTGATAGAAATTCATGCTGTCTATTTGTTTTAATACCTTTTATCTTCCTAACGATGAAACATCCAGAAAGTTTAACTACGCCATATAATCCGCAGCCACTCCAGAGCCACGACCTTCTTTAATCCATTTTCACACTTTCGATGTTCTGGTTCTTTTGGACAAAAAAAAAACCTCCTTTAGATAATCATATCCAAAGGAGGGAAACGGTTAAACTTTATTTAAAATCTACAATAGACACTTTTTCAATATTTTATAGGCCACATTTTAACTGTGCAGCGCAGTTTGTACATGTATTACAGCCACCGATTTCTTCTACAGTTCCTTTGCGGCATACTGGACAAGTATTCCCTACATCCGAACCAATAACTGTTGTCGATTCTAATGCTTGAATCGTATCTATTAATACAACAGGACGCTTCGTTGGTACTTCTACTAATTCTTCTTCAAATGATAGTTGATCCATATCATTTTCTTCAGCCTTAAGTGTCAGTACTTGTGAATCACGGCTACCATCTACATAAACCGTACCACCTTTAGCGCCACCTTTATATAAGCGCTCGTATACTTTTTCAACTTGTTGTACTGTATAACCTTTTGGTGCGTTTACAGTTTTTGAAATAGATGAATCAATCCATTTTTGGATGATACATTGTACATCAGCATGTGCCTCTGGTTTTAACTCCATCGCCGTAACGAACCAATCAGGAAGGTTATTCTCATCTACTCCCGGATGACGTTCTAAATATTCTTGAACGATTTCTGCTTTTACCTCGATGAATTTACCTAGACGACCTGAACGGTAATATGTGAACGAGAAGTATGGCTCAAGACCTGTTGCCACGCCAACCATCGTACCAGTAGAACCAGTTGGAGCTACTGTCAGTAAATGCGAGTTGCGAATACCTGTTGCTAAAATTTGCTCTTTAATGTGCGCAGGCATTTTTTGCATAAAGCCTGTTTCAGTAAATGCTTTACGTAAACGTGCTGTCTCTTCCTCTGTTGCTCCTACAAGGAATGGGAAGCTACCGCGTTCTTTTGCAAGCTCTGTTGACGCCTCATAAGCAGTCTCAGCAATCGTTTTAAAGATTTCATCAACTAGCTCATTCCCCGCTTCTGAGCCATATTCTTTCTCACAATAAATTAGTAAGTCCGCTAAGCCCATTACACCTAAGCCAACACGACGCTCACCTAGAGCTTGTACACGGTTTTCTTCTAAGAAGTAAGGTGTAGCATCAATAACATTATCTTGCATACGAACACCAACACGAACTGTTTCACGTAGTGCTTCGTAATCAATCGTTTGATCTTCTTTATTTGCAAACTGTGCTAAGTTCACAGCTGCTAAGTTACACACAGAATATGGTGCAAGTGGTTGTTCCCCACATGGGTTTGTCGCTACAACGCTTTGACCATAAGCTTTTGCGTTTGTCATGTCATTGGCGTTGTCGATGAAGAAAATACCTGGCTCTGCAGAGTACGTTGCACAAACGTTGATTAAATTCCATAATTCCTGCGCTTTAATCGTACGGTATGTACGTACTTTATAGCCCATTTTCTCCCATTCGCGCACGTCGCCAACTTTATGCCACTCACTATTGTAAATAGCCATTTCTTCTTTTGTATATTCTTCAACAGCTGGGAAACGAAGCTCGAATTCAGCGTCATTTTCAACTGCTTCCATAAATTCTTTTGTTAATGTTACAGAAATATTTGCACCAGTTAAAAACTCTGAATTGTGAACAGTATAAGTACCGCCATCGCGTAGTTTGTTTTCCGCTTCACGAATAATAGCCGTATCAAAACCGCCTAAGCCTTCGATACCTTTATAGTTAACAATACCTTGGTACATAGCTTCCTCTTGAGATGAAAGAGGTTTAAAGTTTAATTTTTCTTTTGCTAGACGAATAATTGTTTTATCCGTTGTATTTTCGATTAGGTATCGTAGAATACGTGGATTTTGCATTTTTGAAATAATAAATTCCACGATATCAGGATGCCAATCTGCCAGCATAATCATTTGTGCCCCACGCTTTTTGTTACAAAAAAGTATTTTAAAATACTTTTTAGATGTGGTCATTTCTGCCACATTCTTATGCTTTCACATAAGATCAGACTATATCATCAAAGAATACTGTTCTTTGTCTCGCGCCTCATAAGAGCGTCACCGCCTCATATGATTTACTTCTTTCATACTTTGTCAAGCTTAGAAAGGTTCAATAGTCGTTGAACGTTCATCTACGTTTCCATAGATGCTTCGCTGCTGATTGCCCAATCTTTTCTTTTTTCAAGCATTCACGCCTAACTTCACAGTTTACGTTGTAGCAAGAAAAGCTCTCAGGGTGTTCCAGCAATTCACGAGATTTTAATCCCGCCGTTTTCGGTTAACGGGAACCACCTTGTTCAACAAGATGAGTCAGTTTCGCAATATCATCTAACCATGATACAGAACCAGACGATTTACCATTTACACCACGTGCTAAAGTGTTACGTGGACGCAATGTTGAACCATTTGTTCCTACACCACCACCGCGGCTCATAATTTCCATCACTTGCTTACGGTGATCACTTATTCCTTCACGTGAATCTGCTACAAATGGCATTACGTAACAGTTGAAGAAGGTTACATCCGTTTCTGATCCAGCTCCGTAAATAACTCGTCCAGCTGGAATGAATTTTAATGAAACTAGCTGCTCATAAAACTTCTCAAACCATTCTTGGCGCTTCTCTTGTGTTTTTTCAACAGAAGCAAGCCCTGTTGCATTTCGTTTTGTGATTTGTTCATAAAATATTTCAAGAGGCTTTTCTAGCACGTCAATTGAACGCGTAATCACACCCGTTTCTTGCTCTTTCGGATCATCTATAGCACTACGGTAATCTTCCTCAATCAAAATTTCCGCTGTTTTAGTAGACATATCAAGCTTTTGGATTGTCCCTAGACCACGTGCAGGGAATTTTGGATCTGCCTTCACTGTTAAGACGACGAAATCACCGGCTTTTAACGTTTTCTTCTCCGTATCCTTAAACGAGTAGCGATCGATCATCACAAGTCTTGATACACCTTTATGCGTAATGTGCATATCAGGTGTTACAGGATGAACCTGTGGAAATTGTTCAATATCTTTGTTTAACTGTTCAAATTTGTTTACTTCGGGTTGATGATTTGTGAGTACCATCGTTTTGCCTCCCTTATTTTCTTCATTACAAATATAAATACACAATATCATGTGCGTTAAACACTACATATTGTGTATATGTCTTAAAAAAAGATACTATATATAGTTTTTTAATTCAACTCTTGCAATTTCGAACAGAATGCGAACTGCTTGTTATCACAAGGGTTGAACGATAAAAAAATATTTTTCTTATACCATTTTTTATTTTTTGAAGTTCCAATCATCACATGCATATTTTTTTTCTTCTAGTGCATGTACATATTCTAATTGCTCCTCAGAAAGTGTAAATGGTTTTAAACCAATTTGCAACGATTTTGCAAAACCATCTCTAAAAGCTGTCACACATTGTTCAATAGTCACGGGTTCTTTAACAAAATTATTGATAGCAACCGCTTTCTCAGGCATCTTTCTACGCATACGTGCCTTCGCCTCTTCACTTGAAAAATTGAAGACAGACAATAATTTTTCTTGATCTAAATCAAGTAAAATAGCTCCGTGCTGTAAAATAACACCTTTTTGACGAGTTTGTGCACTACCTGCTACTTTTTTACCTTCTACTACAAGCTCATACCAACTTGGCGCATCAAAGCAAACTGCACTTTTAGGTTTCTTTAAGTCCGCTCTTTGTTCTTCGGTATTAGGCACACTAAAATACGCATCCATACCTAGATTATGAAAACCTTGCAATATCCCTTCGCTTAACACTCTATATGCCTCTGTCACTGATTCAGGCATATCTGGATAGCTTTCTGAAACAATGACGCTATATGTCAACTCATGTTCATGCAAAACGGCTCTACCACCTGTTGGTCGACGAACAAAGCCTAAACCTTGTTCTTGTACAGCCTCGAAATTAATATCTCTTTTCGCCTGCTGAAAATAGCCAATCGAAAGAGTTGCTGGCTCCCACTCATAAAAACGAATGACTGGTGGAATTAAACCTTCACTATGCCAATCGAGTAATGCTTCGTCTAATGCCATATTGAAAGATGGGCTACATTTCCCTGAATTTAGAAAATACCAAGTTGTCATATTTTCATCTCCTACGAATATTAAATTATCCTTTGCGAATGTGTACAAAATAAAGCTCATCGCCATAGCGTGTGGTTGATTTCCGTTACGGCTGGGCGCTTTCCTGGGGGCGTCCGATGAGCCGCTTCGCTTCGCTGCAGGGTCTCATCTGTGACGCTGATCCCCGAGGAGTCGCCCAGCCTTCACTCCAATCAACCTATATATGGCATACGTTTTAGCAAATGCCATCCGACTCCTGGAGATGAGCCAAAAATAATGTTTCTCAAAATTTTGACACTCTGCGTTTAGTTCTATTTCTTTATTGAAGTAATCATCCACCTAAGTCTAAAAATGTGGTGGAATGATTCTGTGACCTTTCACTAATAACATCCATACATATAGATAGATTAATTCTAGCCACAATCTAATTAATTTTATCAAACTCATTGGACTATCGCTAGCGCATCTTTTATAATAATAAAGAAGATAGAAAGGGGTAAGAAATTTTGTTGAACATACTTATCACAATCGGTGTTATTTTAGTAGTCGTAATTGCATATATCGGCATCAATGCACTACGACTAAAAAAAGCCGTAACAAACCTAACACAAGAACAATTTATTGAAGGCTATCGTAGAGCACAGCTTATCGATGTACGTGAGCAAAAAGAATTTGATGCAGGTCACATTCTTGGTGCACGAAATGTTCCTTCAACAACTCTACGTCAACGTCACAAAGAAATTCGCCCAGATTTACCAGTATATTTATACTGTCAAAATACAGGCCGTAGCGCACGTGCTGCTCTATTTCTTAAAAAACGTGGCTACAACCAAATTTACCAACTTCAAGGCGGCTTCCGTACTTGGACAGGTAAAATAAAGTCCAAAAAATAATTTTAAAAAATCGTTAAGGCATTCGTGACTACTATATCACTTTGTTTTAAACGAAAAGAAACCATCTCAAATGACTATGAGATGGTTTACTTTTTGCGAAAAATTCTGAGTTTCTACTATATTATATTTATTATTTAACGTCTGACAACTTATTTCTTGCTCACCAAGTTCTTGATCGTACATAGGCCAGAAAAAAGTAGAGCAACAACGTGAGGCAATATAATGCTCACATTCAACTTCCTATACCCAAATTCTAGCTGCTTCCCTCACACGTTCCTCGCCTCTTTTAACCCTTCATACCAAACACTAACTATTATCCATATTTTAACGTATGTCTAAAAATACTATTTTTCGTAAAATATTTACCTAGACGAACTCCAATCTTCTTTTTTTCAGAAAATGACTGAAATTTACCCTTGAATAATTATGGTAGCACTGATAGGATGTATAATATCTTAAAATAATGTCATCAAGACATACAATACAAGCTATGAATGCTATGGATAAAACTATAGCAGGAGCAGTTCTGGAGAGAGCGCATTTTGCGTCGCCGAAGGGTTCACTATCTCAGGCAAAAGGACAGAGGAGTAATATCAACTTTCATCATGAAAGCTATACCACACGAATGTTTTCTTTTTTTGCATACAACATTCGCAATTGGTATTTGTTATTCTGTCGTTTACGAGACTAGTGTCACTACTAGTCTCTTTTTTATTTCCAGTCATAGTTTTTACGTATCTTTGAGGGGGAGCAACGTGGAACAACAACAACAATTAAAACGTGATTTAAAAAATCGCCATGTGCAGCTCATTGCGATTGGCGGAACAATCGGTACTGGTTTATTTTTAGGCTCTGGTAAAGCCATTGCTTTAGCGGGACCTTCCATCATCTTTGCCTATCTAATTGTCGGAACCGCCTTATTTTTCGTCATGCGGGCGTTAGGTGAACTGTTATTATCAAATGCTGGCTATACATCATTTACTGATTTCGCATCCGAATACATAGGTCCTTGGGCAGGTTACATCACCGGCTGGACATACTGGTTCTGCTGGATTATGACCGCTATGGCAGATATTATTGCTGTCGGCGTTTATGTACAATATTGGTTTGATATACCACAATGGGTGCCTGCAATTGGCTGTTTAGTACTGTTATTAATGTTGAATTTATTAACTGTAAAACTATTTGGCGAACTAGAGTTTTGGTTTGCACTTATAAAAGTCATTACAATTGTTGCATTGATTGTGATTGGACTATTCATGTTATTTACAGGTTTTCAAACAAGCTCTGGTACAGTTTCTGTTGAAAATCTTTGGGCACATGGCGGGTTATTCCCGAATGGCATACACGGATTCCTAATGGCATTCCAAATGGTTGTTTTCGCTTTTGTTGGTGTCGAGTTAGTAGGGGTTTCTGCTGCTGAAACGGCCAATCCCAAAAAAAACATTCCTTCTGCCATTAACAAAATTCCAATACGCATTTTATTATTCTACGTAGGGGCGTTATTTGTTATTTTATGCATTAATCCTTGGAATGAAATGTCTGCCTCTAGTAGTCCATTTGTACAAGTATTTACACTAGCTGGTATTCCAATTGCTGCAGGTATTATAAATTTTGTCGTTCTAACATCTGCTGCTTCGGCTGGTAATAGTGGTTTATTTTCTACAAGCCGCATGCTTTTTAATCTTGGAAACAACAAGCAAGCTTCGCCAATGTTTGCAAAGCTCAATAAAAACAGTGTACCAAGTAACGCACTTGTTGTGTCTGCAATTGTTGTATCCGCTGGTGCATTACTAAGTAAATTAATGCCTGAAAACGCCTTTAGTGTTGTGACAACAATTAGTGCCATTTGCTTTATCTGGGTGTGGAGTATTATTTTAATCTCTCATATCATCTATAAACGTAAAAATCGTGCACTTCATGAAGCATCAATTTTCAAGGCACCTTTCACTCCGTTCGTAAACTATTTAGTACTTGCTTTCTTTGCATTTCTATTAGTAGTGATGTTCATTTCAGAGGCAACTCGTACAGCATTACTATTGACACCAATTTGGTTTATTTTGCTGCTGATTATTTATAAGATGAAAAGAAAGAAAGCAATACGCTAGTTGTATTGCCCTGGATAGGGACACTTTAAGCAATGTGAAGCTATTCAGGGCTTTTTTATTGCAAATTAACGGTATAATATTGGCGGATGTTTAGAAATCCGCTGAATGAAGTAAAAAAAGATGACTCCATATACTGAAGTCATCTTTCTTTCATTGGTTAAAAAATATTCATATTCCACTCGGTAGCGATATGCTTAAGTAAATTCACTCCGGCTACGCTGTTCCCGATGTCATCAATTGCTGGTCCATATATGCCAATACCGCACCCAGCAGGAAAAGGTGAATCTAAGCCTGCATGACTTGGCACAGCCGCCAAAATCGCTCCAGAAACGCCACTTTTAGCGGGTAACCCGATAAATGCAGCAAATTTACCAGAAGCATTATACATACCGCAAGTAACCATCAATGCCTTTGCTAATTTTGCTACTTGCTTTGGAAAGAGCTGTTTATTTAATAGAGGGTGGTAGCCATCATTGGCGATGACTAAACCAATCATCGCTAAATCTGAAACATTTACTTCAATAGCACACTGTTTCAAATAAACCTCTAATGCCTCCTCTACGGGACAGTCTAAAAAGCCAGAATCCATTAAATAATAGGCTAATGAACGATTTCGATTTGCAGTTTGCCACTCCGATTGATAAACCTCTTCATTAACCTTTAATTCCTTGCCAACCATTTGTTCTAAAAATTGGAGAATTTTCGAAACCTTCTCTTGCGGAGAATTTCCGTCAAGCATAGAGGATACTGTAATTGCTCCTGCATTAATCATTGGATTAAAAGGTTTTCCAGGCTGATGGCTTTCTAAACGAATGATTGAATTGAAGGTGTCACCTGTAGGTTCAACATCTACTCGTTCTAAAACAAAAGGTAATCCTCGTTCCATACACGCTAAAATAAATGTAACGACCTTTGAAACACTTTGTAGCGTAAATAGTTCCGTTGTCTCTCCGGCTTTCATTTCGTCATTATTAGTTCCGATAATCGAAATCGCTAATTGATTTGGATCTTTTTCCGCTAAAGCGGGAATATAGCTTGCGCATTTCCCCTCTTTTGCATAAGAACGAAACTGTTCCACCCATTCTGCCGCAAGGTGATTATTATTGTGATTGATATGTTCTGTCGGCATTTTGTGATCTCCTTTCAAAAAACGGCATTTTACGCCATAACTACTCAATAAGTACACTTAACTAAGAAAAAACTTAATAATAGGCAAAAACAGAGTCTCCATAGTTTACCCTACGAAGACTCTTTTTGGTATAACTTTTTTATCAATTATACCTCGGCATAATTGCGTCTGGAATCGGCTTTGTGCTTGCACAAAGAACTCCTTTCCGATTCCGTGACATCCGCCGGAGGCTTTAACTTCTTTCAGTGGGTGTTTGGACACCCACTGAAAAGTAGCTTATATCCGCATTCATCTCACCACCTAGAGGAGGGAGACTTCTGCTGAAAGAAGTTAAAGTTTTGGAGGCTTAGTACCTTCTGGAATTAGCGGAACATAAGTCTCCCCGTCTAGACGTTCTTTCCATTCTTTTTTAGCTTCTTCAATAAGTGATGGATTATCAATTAGATCCACAGCCGTGCAAGCCATTATTTTTGCTGCTTGCAACATCCCCTTATGTGCTATTGGCATCACACCCTGTGAGACAACCTGCCAAGTATGAAGTGGTGTACCTAGTGCCATACACACAGTTGTACATTGAACAGTTGGGACATTCCAGCTCACATCCCCAACGTCCGTTGATCCACCCAATATAAATTCAGGTAGGACACTTGGGATGTGGTTCGCAATAACTTTACCTTGTAACTGCAAGGCATCTTCTTTTTTTAGACCCACTAACGATGATGCCTGAATTTCCGGCGTAAATGTATTAAAAATTGCTTGTGCATGCTGTTCATCTTCTCTTGTATAAGTGGGCATTCCTAAATCCATTATTTGTTTTTGCATCGCATCATAAAGTGTTTTATTTGGAATAAGATTGGACGCTGCTCCCTCAAAAGCGATTTCTAACGATGTTTCGGTCATTAATGTTGCACCTTTAGCAATATTTTCAACACGTTGATAAATCTCTTGTACTTGATGCTTTTTAGGCGCTCTTATTAAGTATGTTACTTCTGCATATGGTTGAACGACATTTGGAGATGATCCTCCTGTGTTTGTAACCGCATAATGTACACGCGCTTCTGGAATAATATGTTCTCGTAAATAGTTTACCCCAACATTCATGAGCTCAACTGCATCTAATGCACTTCGTCCCAAATGTGGCGCTGCTGCTGCATGTGCACTTTTTCCCGTAAACTTAAACGTAACAGCATAGTTTGCTAGAGAGCTGCAAGTCATCACAGTTGTAAAAGTACCAGGATGCCAAGATATTGCAATATCGACATCATCAAAAATACCAGCCTTCGCCATATAAGCTTTACCTGATCCATTCTCCTCTGCTGGACAACCGTAGAAACGAATTGTCGCTGATTGATTATTTTGCTCTAAGTAATCTTTCACCGCAACAGCAGCAGAGAACGCTCCTGTACCTAATAAGTTATGTCCACAACCATGGCCACTTTCTCCGTCCTCTAATGGTTCGAAATGAGTAGCCCCACCTTTTTGACTCAAACCAGGGAGTGCATCATATTCACCAAGAAAGGCAATAACCGGCTTTCCAGATCCATACGTTCCTACTAGGGCTGTATCAAGTCCTGCAATTCCAAGCTCTGTTGCAAAGCCCTCTTTTTCTAAAGCTGCCTTAATATATTGAACAGATTTCTTTTCTTGAAAATGAAGTTCGGGTACTGCCCAAATAGCATCACTTAATTGAATACTAGCATCCCTTTTTGACTCGACTAATGACGAAATTTTTTCATGTACACTCATATTTTTATACCCCCTATTATGAATTCAAAAGACTTCCTTTTTGATCATTTAACGTTAAAAGTGAAATAATACAAATGCCTGCAAATCCAATTAACATCCAAAATGCTGCATCGAAGGAACCGTTAAAAGCATCTACCATAAAGCCGATTGCCATCGGCGTTACAAATCCAGCTAATTGCCCGCCTGTATTAGCAACCCCCATTGCGGAACCTGTAATAGAAGAAGGTAATTTCTTTAACACAATGGCAGGTAGTAATGTAATGACAAATGCAATAAATAAAGTAACGACCGTTTGATAACCAATAAACATCGTTACCGACTTCGCTGTAAACATGAAGTACAATAAAATACCAATAACTCCACATGAAATCGAGCCTAAAATCTTGTCCATTCCTCGTGGCAGCTTATCAATGAGATAACCGCTACCATAAATACCGATAATAGTAGTGATGGCTGGAATTGTTTGCGCCCAACCAATCGACATTAAATCGAGTCCACGATTTTTTTGGAGGTATGTTGGAATCCATGAAACTAACCCCCAGTTCACCGCATAAATACAGAAATAAGCAATCATTAAATTCCACATTAGCGGTGTCTTAAAGAGTTCCTTAAAGTTAACTTTCGCAGAAGCGTTTTCTTTACTACTATCACTTTCCACTACTTCCTCATGTGGAAGTTTGATATATTTCCAATATAAAAATGCAATAATGGCACCAATCGCACCAATTACAGCAAACATCGTACGCCAACCAATTGTTCCTAACAAATAAGCTGCGAGTAAAGGTACGATTAACGAAACGATGCCTCCAGAGGAAAGCATAATTGACATCGCTCGTCCTCGTTCTTCTCTCGGGAAAATCGTCGCAATAATTTTAGCGCTAGATGGTTGGAACCCACCTTCCCCAATACCAAATAAAAATCGAATGATAATCATTGCAACTAAAGACCAAGCTAGTGCTGTTAAACCTGTAAATATCGACCACATAATTACTGAAAAAAGTAAGATTTTTTTAGCACCAAACTTATCAGCCAGCCATCCACCAGGGATTTGCATAATTGCATAGCCTAAAAAGAAAGCACTTAAAATAATTCCAGTAGAAGAAGCATCTAAATTTAAATCACCAGTAATTGATACTACTGCATAGTTCATGATGTAACGATCTAGATTTCCTAATGACCATCCTAAAAATAAGAGTACAAGGATTAGATTTCTGGATTTTTTTGTTATTTCATTCGTTGTCATTACTATCCCTCCCATGTTTAAACTGCGTCGCTGCAATTGATAAAAAGCTCTCTAGTTACCGAATATTGCGACAACTAAAACTCTTATTCTTCCATTCCGATATCCTTTGCGATCTTTATATACTATTTTTCATCTCTCCCTATTTAATAAAATCTGTCCTTTTATATAGCGACAATTTCGTTATATATTCGTATAATAATCGACTTTTTATAAATTGACAATATTATTTTGAAAATTTTTAATAGATAGTCGTATAAAATATGGTGTCTATCATACGTCATAAAAACTGGGAAACCGTTGATTTATCTACACTTTTTAAACATTCGTCGAAAACGAACAATCACTAAAAATTTTCTGTAACTTTCTATTTCCTCCAAACAAAAAATGCCCTAAAAACCATTCATTGGTTTAGGACATTTTTTATTCCATGCGCTTGACTACATCACAAGCTGGTATATTTTTATTGGTCTACCACGTGTATGCTGTAATTCTTCTCCGCAAATTTCCGCTAAACCTATACTACATAAATCAGCCACGATGCGCTGTGCATTTCGTTCACTCATTTGAAGCTGTGCGGCTAAATCCTTTGTCGTAAAATGCTTCCAGCTCATTTTTTGAACTAGCGCTTGTATTCTTGTATAGTTTTTAATGCTAACACTGCCCTTTTTTAATTTTTCAAGGATAGTAGGATCCTCAGCTCGATAGGAATACGTTAGCTCCTCGCTATTACCGACAGATTCAATCATTGTGCCATCATCTTGAATCATGACAATATCAATCGATTCATGTTCCTTCGTTTGACGCAAAGCTCTATGCGCATTTAATTCGGCATTAAATACCGTTTGTGCAAAACCTATTCCTGCTGTGACCTTTGCCTCCATTTCAATGTACAGCTGGTACATTTTTTCCTTGATGAATTGAATCTGCCCTTCAATTGCACCCCTAGTACTGAAAATTGTATATCTCCCATTTCCTTCTCCGATTAAGGAGCCATCAATCTGTTCGCATACTTGCAGTAAGTTTTCCTTCATGCGCAATTCTAAATATTGAATACGATATCCTTGCTTCATTCTTTCCTTCAATGAATCAAATTCTTTTATTTCGAGCATGACAGCACCTATTTGCGTTTCTTTATAATACGACGTTTTAATTTTTTCGGTAAATAGCTGAACAGTATGGTAAATTTCTGTTTTTGTAGGCGATACCCAATAGGAGGGAACTCCCCTCTTTTTCAGCTCTTCATCGACTGACGGGTAACATGTTATCGCAAAATCGATTTTCCCTTGCAGCCATAGGTCATAATGGAAATCAAATAATTCTTTCGGATCAATGGCCACATCAAATTCCTTTAAATACATGTTCCTTACATTTTTCTCTATCTCCGTCAACCCTTCTGACGCCATTTGTGCAGGTGATGAGATAATATCAATACTGACACTCTCCATAACTTTCCCTATTTTATAGGATTGCTCAAAAAAGCCTTTGTAAATGGCCGCTTCAGAAAAGATGATATGTTCTAGCTTATCCTGTGAGACGCTTGTCTGACTAGCAATTTTATAAGGTATGTATCCCGAAAACAGCCAAAAATCAACATCTTGATTATAGGTTTCCACAAGATGTTTCGTCTCTGTAGCAACCGAATAAATATATGGGATAAATTCCATATCCTGTTCGATTTCATGTGCTAACTCGATAATTCTTTCTACAGATTTTATTGGGCCAACAACACCTATTTTATACATCTTTAGTTCCTACCTTCTATGTCAAACTACTTTTGTTATGACAAAAGATTCTTAATTATTATACAGATTAACTATAAATAGTATATCGAAGAATTGATATTCTACACAAATAAAAAAGATAAATTTAACCAATGGGCTTTTTCTACTGAAAAATAATTGTATCAATGAAATTAAGGGTGTCATATTCAGTGGGGTGCTTTCCTAGGGGCGTCGGGCAATAGATGGTTTTTGCGCGAAAGCGAAGCGGCAGCGGCAGATGGTTTTTGCGCGAAAGCGAAGCGGCAGCGGCAGGATGTTGGTCATGAAGACGTTCTCAAAAGTACGGTCATCCAACTTTTAAATTTTATCGGAACATTTTTACGTTTTATCACCCAACTTCTGAATTTTATCGATAAACTTTCACGTTTTATCACCCAACTTTTGAATTTTATCGATAAACTTTCACATTTTATCACCCAACTATGCCAGGTGCGAACACTAAAACCCCGAATAATTTCGTTATTCGGGGTTTGGATTTTAAACAATTTTATAAATCGTTTGCATACATTTTCTTATATAAAATTTCTAATTTTTTTGAGAGCTTACCATAGGCAGTTTGCCAAGCTTTACGAGCTGCTGCATTATCGTCTGTCAAAGGTACATAAAGAGCATGTACATCAGCTACCTTTTTCAAGTCACTCTCGGCCTGTGTTAGCTTAGAATAATTTTTTACGACGCTCTTTTCCGAAGCACTAAGGTCATCATACGCTGTACGAATTTCTTTTACTTTAGTTTCCAAATCATCAATATATTCACCATTTACTTGCAGTGAATTAATTGATTCAACTAATTTCAAAGCACTTTCATTAGACTGTTGTTGACCTTTATCCATATCGATAATGGATTGTCGTATTTCTGGACTGACTAAACTCATTTGTTTTGATGAAAGCTTAGCAAAAGCTTTAATGACAGTTGCTGGGTTACTAGTAAACGATTTTTCATACGTCTTCATAAATGATTCTACTTTTTTCACATCGGAAACCGCTGTTGTTAAGATAGACGCATTCGAAATACGTTTTTTATCACTAGAGCTCAGCTTATTATATTGGGTTGAAAGCTCATTAATTTTTTCTATTGAAACTGTATACGTATCATTTGTGACAATGGTTGCAATTTCATTATTTAATTTTGTTATATCCGGTGCATTACCGTCTTCTAGACGATTGTTTAGCAAATCTTCATATTGCTGTTTGGCTAAATACTGTTGATTTGCAGGTAGCTTAGCATAAGCAGTTTGTACGGTTTGAATTTTTTTTGCTTGTTTCGTAGCATCTGTTTCTTCTCGTGCTGTTTGCACTTTTTTATGGAATGACTTAACACCAGAAAGATCTTTACTAGCAGCTGTTAATAAATAATAATTTGTTACGTATTTGCGTCCAGCTGAAGATAGGTTTTTATATTTTGTTGTTGCTGCATTTACAGCACTCTCGAATTGTGCAAATGTATATTTCGTTACATTAGCAAGCTTCTCAACCTCGGCTTTCAAAGCCAATGCAGCCGCTTTATCAGCAGGTTCTTTACCATTTACGTTAACTGTAATAGTCGGTGTATTTAATAAAAAATCGTTTGCATTATAAACAAGTGATTGTTGTAAACTAGTTAACTTATTATAAGCTTTCAATACATTTGTGTAGTTCGTTTTTAACTTACTCTCAGCTACCCCCGGCGTTTCTGAAAGCTTTTGATAAGCGTCCATGTCCTTAATCATTTTTTCAGCTGCTTTAAAATCCTTTTGTAAAGTTACCAAGCTATCATATCCGACAATTTTAGCCGCTGAATTTTTCGTTAAACCCTTATATTCATTAATAATACGGTTTACATTATTGACATGTCCTTGCCAAGAATCTTTTGATGGATCTATTGGGTAACTGTCCTCCGCATCACCCACATAATTGTCAATCTCGATATTTAATCTGTCAATTTGACTGTTTTCTGCGTTTTCTGCTTCAAGTAATGAATTCTTATATTTTGTTGGTACAAGCTGTAGTTGCTTATAAGTTAACTTTTCATAAGCCGTACGTATCGATTTTGCTGTAGTCACCTGTTTGCTAGGTGAATCTTTAGGTGACAGCTTATCGAAAAGTTTAATAAATTGTTCAATCTTTTTAATATCCGACTTAGCATCACTTAATATTGCTTGATTTTGAACAGTTGCTCGGTAATTTTGAGATAGTTTTGCTATATCCTTTTCAATTGTTTCAACTGCTGATTTTAAAGATTCTATGCTAGTAGGTACATACGTAACAAAAGAACTTTTATAATCTAATAATGCAACAATTGCCTGATTTAGTCTTCTAACCTCTTTAAAATCTTCGATATCTGTAGGATCTTTCAAAATGTTTTTAATGCTAGTGTATAAGGCATCGTTTAGATCTAAGCTACGTTGTAATAAATCTAACTTATCATAGGCTTCTTCAATTTCTTTTAAATATTTTGATAGATCTTTTTCATTAACTTCATTAACCTTATCTACTTTCTCATTTAACTTGCTTATTAAATCTACATCTGTAGCTGCTCTCTTTAATACATCATAATTTTTCACATTCGCTTTTGCTGCAGCCGATAGTGCTTGATATTTACTTTCTAATGCCGTTACTTCTGCCTTAAAAGATTCTAGACTTGTTACATTATATTTGTTGTCATTTATTAATAAAGTTTTAATTTTTTCAATCATTGAATCAGATGGTTCATTAGATACTGTTACCACATCAGAAACAACGGATTCTACCAAAGATGTTCCTACCTTTGCCTGTACTTTAACCATTATATCTGTGATGCCACTAGTTAAAGCATTATTAGGAATTCTGTATGTGTCGTTAGTAGCTCCATCAATTATTGTGAAGGAATCACCAACTTTATAAAACCATTGATAGCTGTATTTAATTTGATTACTTTGTAACTTTGCCCCAGCATCATCGGTTACAATTGCCCCTCCTACTTGTACCAATTCACCAGGTACTGCATAGTTTGAACTACTTTCAATTCTTGGCGCAGTTATTGAAAGTTTTAGTTCATTAATCGAACGGGGTTCACTCTTATACTTATCGCCTTTTGTTGTAGTCGCTTCCACGAAAACTGCTTTGCCTGCCGCTTCTACTGGTATTGTAAATGACGCTGCTGTGGCACCAGAGATTGGTTTATTCTTTGAATCACTGGAACCATCTACATAGTACCATTGATAACCTTTAACAATTGAATTTGCTGGTAAGTTTTCGATAGAAGCTTTTAAAGTTTCATTTACTGTATTCTTTCCTGTGACTGTAACTGCATCAGCTCCTACTGCTCCTGCAACTGTTGGTACAAATAGAGCTGCTGGAATAGCTGCCGCTGTGAAAAGTAATTTTTTATTCAAATTTCCATACCTCCTCTATCATCTATTGAATTATATCGGCTACATTTTTAAGAATTCTCTTCATTTTATAGAATAGTTCTAAAAAGCATACTTCCTCCCTATTCCAAAACATGAAATAATACTATTTTGATTTTTCTCGGATTTTTATACTATTTATTTTCCCTTTTATGTTTTTACATAAAATGTTACTCATTTGAATTAATGAGCTCCAAAACGACTAAAGAAAAGACATCATCGAATATTGATGAGGATTAAGGAGCCTAATAAATGCTTTATAATCCTGCATAGACATGTTTCTAGTTTTAAGAAATATATGTATAATACAACTATTAATAGGAAACAAGGAGCTTGGTGGAATTATGGAAAATCTTTATGAACCTAGTTTAACAAGCAAAGATGTAGATAGGACAAGAAGCTACGAGATTAGTCATCTATTTTTCGTTGCTTTGTTTGGTGGTATTTTAGCCATTGCCGCATTAGGTATACAAAACGCTAAATGGCTCAAAATCGAAAAAAAACACATACAGTTGTTAACGATTATTAGTATTGTACTTATTATTGCGAAGTTTGCAGTCGTTTACGCAATCGGGCAACAAATGCTAGACATAGATAAAAAGTATATCAAATTTATTGGCCGACTGTTCGGGGCCGCTTGTTTTTTCATCTTCTTTACGTTTTTAAACAAGCCCTATAAAGAACATTTAGCAGTTGATGGCGAAGCACAACCTTTAAAGAGATCATCCATTATCGTGTTTATCGTCTCTATTATAGTCGATGTTACAGCTACTGTATTCTTACTATCACTTTAGGAAAGGAGATAAATACTTTATGAGTGAATATGAAGAATATATCGAAAGTACTGAATACGAAGAACCATCCTTTGAAGTCATAGAGCATTATTTTTATATACAGAAGTATCCGCAAGTTATAGAACTTATCAACGAAGAACTGCAAGATCATATTGAAAATAGCTGGCTCTGGTATATGTTAGGATACAGCAATTATGCAATCAATAAATATAACGAGGCTGAAGAACAATTATATGAAGCTATGCGATTAGGCTTTAATGCGGAAATTGTATTTCATGTTCTCGGGCATATTTATATGGCAACTGAGCGATGGCAAGAAGCAGAGGAAGCCTTTCTTGAAGCCCTTCGCATTAATCCAAATGACGCAGAAACACATGCTGCTTATGCTGTTTTAATGAAACAAACAGGACACCGTAAAAAATCAACGTTATTAATCAATAAAGCATTAGAATTAGATCCAGAAAATTCTTATGTGTTACGTAGAAACTTTATATTAGAAGGTATTCACGGAAATAAAGAACAACAGATCCTTGCATTAGAGCAATACATGAATTCAGCAGATAGTGAATTGGCTAAATTATTACACCTTGGTATTAATGCCTCCTTCCGACATAACGAAAAAGAAGCGAAAGAATATTTTAGACAAGCTTTTCTTTTAAATCCTGAAGATCAAGGTTTACTATCAATATTAGAAGATATGGAAATTACCACCCACCCGCTCTTAGCACCTAATCGTTTTATCGAGCGTATAGGAGGACCTGCGACCATGTGGCTAGTAGGAATTGCGCTAACCTTTTTGTTACTAGCATTAGGTTTGGATGATTTAGCAATGGTATTTATAACAGGTTATGTAGTACTTGCTCTATATACGTGGATTTCAGCTCCATTGGTAAAGGGACTAAGAAAAATAAAGGGGTATCGATATGGATAAAGTAAAATGGTTACAGCAAATGGTGGAACAAAATCCAGCCGACCCTCAAGCACACTACTGGCTTGGAAAAGAGCTTGCCGAAAACGGTCGTTGGCTAGATGCTGTCCAATCGTATTCGACGGGAATTTCTCTTTGTACAGATGATACATTACGGTTAGAAATCATTCATGAGTTAACAAAAACGAGTGTTTACATTCAGCAAACAACTTCAATGGAGTATTCACCAGTTATTGAGGATGAAGTTCATGATAATGATGAAATGATTGAGACTGAAGGAGCTATTGCCGCTTCAGCTGAAGAACTATTTAAAATAGAGGAATCGGAAAAGCAACAGAAACTGCTCAAAAATCTTAAGCCAAGATTAACAGTTATTGATGGTGCCGGTCCAAAGAAAACAATACAAGAAGTACAGAAGCAAGTTACATTTGAAGATGTGGCCGGTCTTGACGATTTAAAAAAGACGATTAATCTTCGTATTATTAGTCCATTTTATAACAAGGGCTTATTTGCTAAGTTTCGAAAAAAAGTAGGCGGTGGCGTTCTCCTCTATGGCCCGCCCGGATGTGGAAAAACATTTATAGCCAAGGCAACAGCCGGTGAATGTAAGGCTAATTTCTACCCTGTTCATATTACAGATATACTAAGTCGCTATCTTGGGGAAAGTGAACAAAATTTAAAAGCAGCTTTTGATAAAGCACGCTTTCAAAAGCCAAGTATTATGTTTTTTGATGAAGTAGACACGATTGGTATGAGCCGTTCTAAAGCTTCTGAATATACCCGTGGAATCATCGACACATTCCTTACAGAGTTGGAGGGAATTGATACAAGCACAGATGAAGTGCTTATTATGGCTGCTACGAATACCCCTTGGGATATCGATAGTGCCTTAAAGCGCCCTGGTCGATTCGATCGCCTCATCTTTGTCGCTCCACCAGATGAAAAAGCGAGAGAACAAATTTTTAAATTGAAGCTAGCGGGCAGATATGCTGAAAACATTGATGTGACAACACTAGCCACTCAAACTGAATTTTTCTCTGGTGCAGACATTGAAAATGTAATTGAATTAGCTACAGAAAATGTCCTTGCTGAAATTTTATCAACAGGTAATGAACGTCCAATCACAACCAATGATTTATTACACGTATTAGCTGAGGTACAACCCTCTACATTAGAATGGTTACGTACTGCAAAAAACTACGTGAAATACGCAAACCAATCAGGGTTATACAATGATGTTGAAAAATATCTACGTGCCCACGCTAAACGCATTTAAAGAATGACATCAAAGAGGCATCCCCATAGATATTTGGGATGCCTCTTTGACATGTATGTTAATTTAAATAGGTATGTTATTTACATTCAAAAAGAACCTGTTCGATTTCCCCTAATCATGCCAAAAATACAACACCTGCACCACTACTCCTTCTTCTGTTGGATCAGTATCAAAATGAAGCTAATCGCCTCCACTATTTTCAGCAAGCGGAATCCATTTTTCATGCAAAAGCGTATTTAAACCAAAGTAACCTCCCAATCCATACATGTACTATGAATTCTGTACAGTACAAAAAGATTAGAAGGTGTGAACATGGTTCATCTCTTTCTTTCTATTCATCGATTATCCTCTACTATGAGCTGGCCTTCTATTATAAGTATCGTAGTCATAGGAATGGGTATGATTCCTTTCATTTACTTTAATTCGAATGGACATTCCTTCTCCTACATGGGTGTTGATAAAAAACTGTCCATTAAAGGCCTGCACCCTATCTTGCATTCCCCTGATCCCCATTGAATCAGCAAGAATGATATCATCCATTTTACATCCTACACCATCATCAGAATAAATAATTTCAAAGCCCTCTTCTGTTTCTAACAGATGAATTTCGACAGTGTTGGCATACGAATGTTTTAAAGCATTGTTTAACAACTCTTGGAAGAGCCGATAAATCATCAAGTTTAAACGCTCATCCACCAAATATAGACGATCAATTGTATAAATTAAAACAAAATCAGCACGCTTATGCACTTTTTGTATAAGCTTCTCAAGCGCAGCATTTAATCCTAATGTATCTAATAATGGCGGCTTCAAATTTTCACAGTAGCCTCTTAAATCATTTAAAGATGTAATCATGTGTTCATGAATCTTAGCAAGACCCGATTGAATATCCGTCTTTTTCTTCGCGTGGATAAATACATCCATCTCCCTAGCAATATGGAGTTGCTCTTGTAAAACCGTATCATGTAGCTCTTGTGCTAATTGATATTTTTCTTGTTCAAATCGAAGCCAAAGTAGCTTATTAAGCCACGGTAACTGACTTTTATCAGCCTCTTTCATATGCTTTAACTGCTCTAATAGATCTTCCACCATTTTCGTATTTTCAATAAAATTATTTACATATAAAAGCAATAATTCAAGCCATAATAATTCCTCATCCTTTAGATGAATAGATTTATTGTGGTCTACGACTAGTATTCTTTTATAATTCATATCTTGGTGGATAAAAGCAATATAAAAATGCTCTGTCTTCTTTATATCTCCCAAGCGGAGCTGCTCAAGCTCTATTTCGTTCATTTGATTTTGAGTATATTCTTTGGATGTGCTTGTGGAAGTAATTTGATGTGTTTGCAAATCGTAGGTTAATATGTAAACATGTTTAATCTCAAGGTGTAATGCAATTTCTCGAACAAATTTCTCAAGCAAGTCTTCAATCTTTACTACCCTTCCAATACTATCAACTGTAGTATACAATCGATGGATATAATCTCCTTTTGTTGAAAAAAGAATTTTTCGCTTATGATAATCTATTTTCTCTTTAATGTAGAAAAGTGCTATTAAAGAAAAGAACGTAAACAAGAAAATTTCCGTCATTCTTGAAATAGATAAATCAGTAAGCCAATAAAGACCCAATAACAGCCAACTAGTAAAAACAAATGCAAAATTAAAATAATGGCGTAAACGAGTAATAAAGTATTCCATATCAAATATACGTTCAGTGAGCTGTGTACATATAAAGCTGTATGGGATTAGCATTAAGAATAAGGAGCATTCTTCGGCAGATAGTAAGTAATGATTAAATAAGATTACTGGAAATGCATAAAAAAAAAGGAAAGGTAAAAACGGAATAATAACACTACTTAATAAAATTTTTAATTGTGGTGTTTTATGTTTAAGATATCCTCTTGTCATGATACATAGTAGGATTGTTAAAAGTATTAAAAACATCCCCAGAATAATGTATGAATGGGGAAAGTAAGTAGAGGGATAAATTACACTTAAAACGCTAATCAATATAGTAAATAAAGGAATTATATAAAGTGCTTTTATATTATCAAAAAAAACCCATTTTATATTTAAAAATTTAAAATATTCCTTCAAGAAATGAATTAACAACACTAAGCACAGTAGCATAGTACTACGATTTACAACTACGCCAACATAATCAAGTCTACTCGAAGCCCCACTACTAACATACGCTAAAGAAACAGTTAGAATAAATAGAATTAGTAAATTAATTAGGTTGTTATTTTTTTGTTTATAATTTAAATACACTGTAATAAATAAACTAAGTAAATAATAACAAAAGGGAACTACCAAAACATAATAAAATTGTTGAGGTATGTCTAAATGCTTTATTTTTACTTCAATTAGTTTTCCATCTGGCTTCATTATTAACAATTCATTTGCTGCTCTGATTACAGAATCATATTTTAGCTTAGGATCATATTCTATCCGAGTACCATCAACCTCTAAAATTGTATCTCCAGACATTATATGATTATCATCTGCCCATTTTTTGAAGTATGGTTCAATTACAAACCATTGTCCATTTTTTTCCTGAATTTTTATATTTAAAGAAGGCGAGCTATAAGTTACATTGAATAGATATATTCCAATTACTAAATAGACACTTATAGCTAGCCACAACCATTTAATTTTTTTAAACCTTAGATCCAAATTAAACCTTCTGAACCGTATTCTTCATCAAAAGAATCCAGAATTGCCTTTTTTTCAATTTCTGTAACACCAAGTAGAGAAGCTTTTTTTTCTTTCAACAAAGTTACCATCGACGGATTTTGCTCTAAATATTGAATCATGTTAATCATAAAATCTCCTCATTTCATTAGTTTTTTTATAGTTACACTTTCTGGAATACTCATCATATTGAGTTCAACTCACTTTTACCAATTACTTTCCAAGGAATTAATAACCATAAATGTAACTACAACTCCATTATACTATCGTTTTACTTTTAATCAACAATATTTTCTACAATTCGCTAATTAAACAATAGATTAAGCAGCATTTTCACACAATATACTAATCTTCAAAATCCAAGCCACATGTACAAACTAGCCATCTATCCGAAAAAAATTAGGATAGATGGCCATTCGTCGTGTGTACCGAAAAGGTGCGCTTTTTTTTTATTTTGGGCTTACTCTATATCGGAGAAAGTGTAGCACAAACAATTGATTCTACACAAGATACGTCATTCGTTTTGGATACTTTATATCAATTACCTGATTTACCGCAAGGCTGCATCTTGCATAGCGATCAAGGTTCTGTGTACACATCATATGCGTATCAAAAATCAGTCAAAGAAAAAGGAATTACCATAAGCATGTCCCGCAAAGGCACGCCCACTGATAATTCCCCAATTGAAACGTTCTATCTCGACGGAATCTACCGCACGACAAATGCGCATATGATTCAAATCGTCGAAGACTAAATTACCTATAATAACAATATCCGTATTCAAACAAAATTTAACAGCCAGTCCCCCATACCTGAATGAAAACACTGCTATCATTCAAAAAATAACGTTACATCTGCCAGTTTACTTAAGCTAAAATGCTCTCTGACTGTATAATAGTTTGTTTATAGGAATTTCGCATCTTCATGTACCTACAATAATTTAGATTACATTTATGTTTATATAGTAACTAATTCAGCTTTCTTTTTCTTAAGTGGTGCAAGCTCTGGTAGACGTACCCAACTTAAACCAAGCGTTCCTTCACCTGCATGAACCGCTACACAAGCACTTAGTGGTAATACGGAGAAGTTTATGAGCGGATATTCGTTCTCTAAAGCTTTTTTCCAAGCGGTTGCGCCTTCTTCATCATTACAGTGAATAATTGCAACTTCAGGGATAATACTTTTTTCTAGATCTGTATTTAAAACATTTTGTACATATGTTTTAGCTCTAGTCGTAGCGCGTACTTTTTCTTTCATAACGGGCTTCCCATCTTCAAATGATATGACAACTTTAATATTCAACAAGTTACTTAAAAATGCTTGAGTCCCTGAAACTCGACCACTTTTATGTAATTGTGATAAGTTAGCCGGAATAAATGAAAGCTCACTGTTATCTGCCATCTCATTGATTCTTTCAACAATATAGCCAGGTTCAAAACCTTCACGCTCTAACTGCTGACCGAGTTTAATCATTTTCATCATCGGAAATGACCCGATTTTTGAATCCACTGGATATACTTCAAATTCAGCTTGACCAGCTGCTGTGAAAGTGCTTTGATAAGTGCCCGAAAGATGTTGAGAGGTATGAATTGCAATTGCACATGTATACCCTTGTTCTTTTAATGATTTATATAAGTCTACAACTTCACCAATAGCAGGTTGTGATGTCTTTGGATTTTTTTTAGCATTTCGTAGCTTTTCGTAAAACTGATCATGTGTCATATCAACAGTTTCGCGTAAAGCCCCTTCTTCGAACACTATATTAAGTGGTAATACGTGAATTTGATTGTCCTGTATGAACTTTTCATCTAACAATGCTGCTGTATCTGTAACCCATGCAATTTTCTCCATTAAAAGTAATCCCCTTCATCTATCGTAGAATATTATTCATTTTATCTTATGCAACTATACACAGATAAGATCATCATGAGTAGTGATATTTATAATACTGTATTTATTTTTTTACAATCTTCGACATTATTTCGACAATAATTGCGATAAAAATAGCATTTTATAAGCCTACGGTAAGCTATCTAATATTTCATTCGCTAATTGTTGGGCGCATATACGACGTTATTGGCTGAAAGCCGGTAGCAAAAATGGGAAAATCGGCTTGGATTACTGTGTTCAACTGTATCGCTTAGAACGGCAATATAAGCATCTCTCACCAGGAAAGCGTCGTAAAGCACAGCAAAAGCAATCAAAACCGATTGTCGAAAAGTTTCAGGAATGGGTAGATAAATCGCCTTTCTTCGGAAAAACACCTTGGATAAAGTTTCCAAAAACACATTAAATCGTGTACATGGGTTAAAAGTTTCTCTGTTCGATGGTCGGATTGGAATTGATAATAATCCAGCTGAAAATCCGATTCGTCCTAATGTGATTGGCCGAAAGAACTGGCGTTTTTCTGTGAGTGAAGCTGGTGCTAAGGCGAATGCACTGCTTGAGTCTGGCCGAAACAGCAAAAGCGAATGGTATCGATTTCTATCAATATTTAGTTAAACTAATGATGGAGCTGCCGAATTTACCGATCCATCAGCAACCCCAAATTTTAAATAAATACATGCCTTAGTCGAAAAATATCCAAGCCACATGTGCAAAATAGCCATCTATTCGAAAAAAATTTCAGATAGATGGACATTCGTAGTGCGGTCCGGAAAGGTGCGCATATTTTTTATATTTCGGGCTTACTTAATAACTAAATACCATTTCAAAAATTTAAAATAAAAAAGCTTATTCCTTCTACTCTTTTAAAGTTGGAATAAGCCAATGTTTTTATAATTTATCTTTTTTAAAAGGAACTACTTTTAATACTTGTCCAGTTTCCCCCAATGATTCAATTAGCTTTATAGCTTGATAGTAAGGGTATTCAATAACAAGTTCACAAGGAAGTGTTTTAGAACATTTTAGAAAATCTAAGGCAGATATTTTTAAGTGCAAAACATTTTTTATTTTGACTAAATCTTTTAATCCCCCAATGGGTGAAGCTATTAACACAATATTGCAAGTTTCAACAGAGTCATCTAACTCTCATTCCTCTAACTCAGTAACACAACCGCTATCAATCCAACTGTTAAAGTCTACGGCAATAATAGTTGCATTTTGTGGATTCATATCACCACAATCCAAGACGAATATCTTACTCTCTTCAACATTTAGTTCCATTAAAAAGACATTGCCGCCACCATTATCGCCAATAGCAACGTAACCTTTTGCATACTCATTTACTTCCCAAGTTTCGTTTCTCTCAATAAGATCCTCAGTACCATAAATCAACACACCTCCACCAATGGAAAAGCCATTAATGTTTTTTAGTAAGCTTCTATATGTAACAGGTAGTCTAATGTTCATTTTATCTTCTAAACTACCGATTTCATTCTCACTTGCTGGGGCATTATTAATTAAATCGGAAATATTATTTAAATGAATCATTGTTCACCACCTTGTAATCTAAATCTGCTGGATTACTATTCACTTCTCAAAATTCAATTAAAGTTTTTGAAAAATCAATGCTATCGTTCTGTCTGGTAAATTTTCAGCTTCTTTTAGATTCATATATATTTATTTACCTTTTTTATGTATATATTAAGTCTATTAATCTATTTAGCAGGCAGACACTCCCGATTAAACCACCGAAGCTCTTCTAACGTTAAATGGATCCACGTCCCCTTCTTCTAACAAATCCTCAAATTTCTCCGCCCCATATTTTGCAAAATAATCATATTCGGACTGTGAAATGAAAAATGCTAGCAGCAGTTTTCCATCCCTTTCGTTAGAGTCTGTAAGTGCCAAACTATATTCTTCTGGAAAAGCATACAGCTCAGTAAAATAGACAGCACTTTTATTATATTTATGAACAAAAGCAGCATCAATGTTCTCTATTCCACTTATCGCTAAGCCCCTCCCTAAATGCATTTGATTTTGGACACAGTAAAATAACGTATTTGCAAGAATATAGCCCGAACTATTAAATGCTCCATCAACTACCATAGAAATCTCAAAATAATCGCCCACTACTTCTGTATATTTACTCAAACCAAGTGTGGTATAAACTAAACATTCTTCAAAGACATTTTCATACTTCAAAATTTGGATACTAGGCATTTCTTCACTAAATTTATACACCTCTCGATCGATTGGCTCTCCTAAAAATTTAGTGTAATGATCAAAGTAAAGCTCGCCATAGTTAATCATCTAATTTCTCCTTTATTTCCTTCTAAACTATAATCTATTTAATTTACTTACCAATAATTCTATTCAAATTTATGTACCAATGCCCATACCCCATATTTATTATAAAACAAGTGATCTTCTGGAATATGCCTACAGTCACTGTATCTTAAAACAAAAATTGGGTGTTCTTCAGCTAAACTAAATGTAGAACCGTCCTCTAAATACGGCTTTTCAATTAGATTGTATAAGCAAAAAATTTGCATGAGCTCTTGAGCATATTCAGTCGATACCTGATTTTTAAAAGTAATAACATCTGGTAACCCAAAACAATGCATGCCACATGTATAATAGAAATCATCCTCTTCAGCTACAGTAACAAAAGCTTTAAAAGTTTCTGGTATTTCTTTTTTACTATTTATTATTGCCCAACTTTCAGGAGTTGTCGCAGTACCGGAAACTTCAACTTTAACTCCCAATCCCCCTGCTTTTATAAGCACATTAGTAACTTCTATTAATTTAATAAGATTATCAATAGTGCCACCATTACCAATTAAATACACTGTAAGAGAATGATTTTGTATTTCATTTAATTGTTCTTTTGTAAATGCATTACCTCCAGCTACTTCAAAAGCTTCTGCTAAATTTTCATCATGACCATAAATTTCTATTTCATAATTCGTATTGGGGTTATCTAGTTTAACAATACGATTTTCAATCAATACAAACTCATCACTACTTCTTATTATCATTTCGATCATTTCACTTTTGTTCTTCCATTTGCCAGGTATACATAAAATAATTTGTGGTTCTTCCATTTAGAGAACTCCTTTGTTGAAATTTAGTGAGAGATATTCACTATTTCTTGTTTCTTTGCAATAAATTTAAAATATTTCACTCTCATATTTTCCTGCTAAATCGAGTACAAAGTAATTTTACATATTAGTTTCACATCGCATTCAGTTGATTCATTGTCATATATAAAATTTTCGCAATTCGTCTTCCATCTATCTTCCAAGAAATCTAATTTAACATATATTCTCATTATGATACACTCTTTTTCCAACTTCCTTATCTCTGTAATTTCGATAATTAATAGTTCATGCATAAAAAAGAATGAATTTCCTCTATAGTAAATATTTCACAAAAAATTACGATACCTTAGTTTTCCTTATAAAATCCTGATAATTATTATATAAAGTTTCATTAACAAAGTTTTTTCAACTATAGCCACTTGTTGAAAGAACAAAATAACAATCGAAAGGATGATTATATGAAGCAAAAGCTTTCACCCATATCTGCCAAAGAGCGGCTTGAAACACTCGATGTATTAAGGGGGTTCGCATTATTAGGAATCATTTTAGCCAACATTGTTTGGTTCCTTTACCCCGCCTACATGCAGGAAGATTTAAGTTTTAAAAATGAATGGACTTCTTTTTGGAATGACGCCGATTATACAGTTAAAACTATAATTACTATGTTTGTTGATGGGAAATTTGTCATGCTCTTTTCCATGCTGTTCGGTTTTGGAATGGTCATCATGCAGGAAAGAGCTGCCGCAAAGCAATTAAACTTTTGGGGAATTTATTCTAGACGTCTTATTGCGTTATTTATTTTCGGTTCTATCCATGCCTATTTCATTTGGTTTGGTGATATTTTAACAGACTATGCAATTTTAGGATTATTACTCCTTCTCATGCATAAGTTAAAACCAAAAGCTATGTTAATTATTAGCTTAACTTTATATAGCTTACTTTTGGGATCATTTACGTTTGGGGCTCTATCCTCTGATTCTACTACGACAATGACAATGTCCATGTCAGAGGAAAGTCGTCAGCTCATGCAAGTTACGATCGATGCCCATCAAAATGGAAACATTCAAGAATTAATGGATGCTAATCTTATGGAAAGAACTTTTTATACAATGCGTAATGGGCTATATGTTCTTTTTCTAGGTAATCCTATATTTTTTCTATTTTCAAATCTTCCATTCCTACTAATGTTTTTATTTGGAGCAGCTGTCGCGAAGAAAAAATGGCTTCATCGTTTTGAAGAATATCGAAAAGGCTTTTTCATTACGTGGTTACTAACATTGATTTTTGGTGGGACATTAGGCTGGATACTACCTTTCCTTTCAGAAAACTTTTCTGCTGTTCAATATATTAGCTCACCACTCCTAACAATTTTCTATGCCATTAGCTTGCTCTTTATTTATCACACGGTGAAAGGCAAGAAAGTTTTACAGTGGTTAGCGTTCCCTGGAAGAATGGCATTCACAAACTATATCGGCCAATCTATTATATGTACATTTTTATTTGGACCATTTGCATTTGGCGTATACGGAAAACTCCACTTAACGACAGCTATCATCATTGCCATTGTCATTTTTGTTTTCCAAGTGATTTTTAGTAAGCTTTGGTTATCCAAATTCCGCTTCGGGCCACTTGAATATGTTTGGAGGTCTTTCACTTATTTAGGTATTAATAAGGAATCTAAAAATGTATAGCTTATGTGCTTGTGAGTTCTCGATAAATTTAGGATTCTTTTTGATAAAATGAATAGAGGGGCTGCCAGTTGATAGCCTCCCTGTTCCATCAAGCCTGTCTTTTTTATTTCACTCAATGGGAATTAACAGGAATTTTCATAGTATGTATAATTAGAAAGATTATTTATTGCAACAAGAAAGGATTGATAAATAATGAAGCACTCATTAAAACAGACGATAGCTTTACAAGCCGTAGAGGAGTCAGTTACTTATACGGATAGTAAATTAGGCGGACGACCTTATTGTAAGTTAGGTGATAGCTTTCCTGTACATAGTAGTGGTACACCTTATATGTTTTTGGCACAGCTTAATTTTTCTCAGCTACCTTCGCTGGAAGATTATCCACAGCAAGGGCTTCTACAGTTTTTTGTGTTGGCAGATGAGGATTATGGTGTTTACGAGGATGGTTATTATTGTCGGTATTATGCGGACTTTGAGCCCTCTCATGATACAGAGCCTTTCTCTGATGAGGAAATGGAGTATGAGCTATGTGAACCAATTATCTTTGGTGGCCCTTATGCATTTAAAGCAACATTACGAGAAGAGTTAGTACCATACACAGATCCTCGCTCCGTTCATTATGACTTACCAATGGAGAACCCTGCATATTCAAAGTATTTTGATCAAACAGATGGTAGTGGCACGAAAATAGGCGGCTATGCATTTATGGATAAAAATAGTTTTGATGAGAATAATAGCAATGCTGAGCTGCTGTTTCAATTAGATATGGAGGGTGATGCCCAAAAGACATATGCCATGATAGCAGACTCTGGTACATTGCAATTTTTTATAGAGCGAGATTCTCTGATTGCAAAGGATTTTTCTAAACTTTATTATTATCTTTACAGTATGTAATTGAAATCGTAAGAGTCAAATAGCGCCCACCTGTTACTCAGGGGGCGCTATTTGACTCTTACATAAAAAAACTTAAATTAATTGGTCTAGTCTCCCATCAACTAAGAGTATTTTCCCACAAGGAATTTTTCCTGCGCAATATTCCTTCCATAGCCCATTTAACCAACTATTATTAATATCACAAAGCACTGCCTCTAATAATAATGCAAGATCATCTGATAAATAAGCAGCAAGATCGGATGACTGTGAGTGCTCAAAAATTGCTTTAAAAGTTCTTTCTCTTAAGCTTTCAATTTTTTGTGTGTAACAAGTATCGACTGTACTATTTTTTAAATTCTCTCTCACCTCATCATATATCTCCATCCACTTACTTGAAAACTCATCGCAATCTCTACTATCAAGAATATCATCGCATTCTTCTTGCGAAACACCTTTAATTATCTCAATCAATTTAGTACTACAAAAAAACTCCATTTTCTCAAAAACTTTTATGTATATTTCCATAACGAAATCTCCTTTTATACCTACAATCCAATTTGGATTTTCTTTTTTCGATCCCAATCCAACGAAATCCTTCTTGCAGACTTTGAACTAATCATTGAAAATGTTGAAATACAGTAGACTAAAAATCCATAAACGTATCGTGTTCCATATAATAATTAATCCCCATTATAAAGTCATCAATTGAAGCTTGTTTTTTCTGGTGTAAGACATTCATTAACACATCTTCAAATTGTTGTCCGTCATAAAAGAATTCTAATGATTCATTAATTACAAAATCCGGGTATACTTCTTCGTCATCATCTGTAATCGTTGGATCCAAATAACAAATTAGGTCTAAACTAGCAACTTCTTCATCTTCATTAGTATACAAACAAAAGTTTGTATTTCTAAAACCGTTTTTTGCAATATCCTTTGAAATAACATAGATTATCTGACTTAATTTATATGGTATTCTGAACTCTATATTCTCCATAAGAATCCTTCTTTCCTTTCTGCATTAATGACAGTAAACATAAAGCACAGGTAAAAAAATGATGCCCTCTACTATATGCTATTTTCAGTAACCAAGTACCTCTTCCATATGTATCAAGTTCTATTGACCAGATTTGATTTCCATCTTTATCATAGGCTTTGATAAACGTTCCAAAGGGGCTTATTTCTAACAAAAAAACAAAGGCAAAGCAGACGATAAAGCTCTTTTTACCTTTGTCTTTAAAATTTTATCTCAAATCGGATTCATGTATAATTCCGCTTGAATCAATTTGGCAACACCATTTTACATGTTGCCAATTAGGAAAACTACTTAGATTTTTTTTTATAGCTACACCTTCAGCGTCAAGATTATCCACTTGTCCATTACCTGAAATATCCTCAGAATAAATACTCACAGGTATACCCTCGTAAAAAGTAATCATATTTCCTTTAGAATCAGCTTTTGTATCGCCTTTGGATAACAATACTATATTATCAGTAACTAACTCATTGAAATCAACATAAATGCGTCTTTACTCACTTTTATAAACCTCGTTGTATGTAAGTTTAGGGGGAATTCAGTCAATACATATAAGAACAAGTTGGGTAATTACCTTTTGACCATTTCGGTACTCTCACCCCTTGCGTTCCATAGTTAACTCGAATACTAGTTAACCTATTTCACATTTAAAGAAATTAACATAGAGATATACAAGCTATGAAATGTTATCACATATCATCAAGCGAGTACTTCGATGTCTGTTTTATTATCACTATGTATCTACTACCATTCAGTATTATATTATTTTAAATCAACAAATACCGGACTACGTACATTTCCCTCTTTAACTAATAGAACCCCTTTAATTTTTTCTTTTCTGCAAGCATCCACGAAAACTTCATCTACAACTATCTCTTCTTTGGATTCTTCCATTCTTACTACATGATATCCATTAAGGGATTCTGGAATAAGAGCAATAATATTTAAACTAATTGGCCCATTAGGTATGGATTTAACTAGTGGTTCATAGTCTGATCTATTATGATCTAAACAAGGAATTAGATTTAAAACATTCATTACAAAGTAGGAATCGTTTATTTCTCCCGTTTCTGTAGATTTAATAATTGCAGGAATAAACTCACAATCTGAACCTAATTCTTCTATTAGCATTTTTAGCCTTAAACTTACTAATTTGCCACCGACTGTTGGTAAAATATCATACTGTTCTAAATAAGAATCGAACCTATCTACCACGTATAAAAGTTTTTCACTCTGAGAATATGGTATTCCTTTTTCCAAATCAAATCTAGTATACTTGTTTTCATCAGAATAAAAGAAATATACATCTCGTTTGTAAGAAGCTAACAATCTGAAATAACTCATCTCAAACTCATCCTCCACAATGTAATCTGGTATCTATTTTTTGTTCCTCGGGTATAAAAATCTTTGTAGCAGACGTCGACAGACACTTAAAGTGATTATGACATTTCCTATAACTGGTTAGGAGTAATTCATAAATTACCATTCAGCAAAATTCTCCTCAACAAAACTTCCAAAAGGTTTTGACAATACTTCTTTATCTCCTGAGTCGTGATAGTATATTACGACTTCCCCGTTAGCATTTATTGCTATTGGATTACCTGAACCATCATCAGAAAAAATTAAGCTTTTGTTAATTTCAAGAGAAAATTTATCTCCTTCAAATGACTCTCTGCACCAATTCGTCAAATGAATAATAGCTTCATTACCTAGGGATGAACCATTCGAAAATGCATGAATTGCTATTCCTGCATAAGAGCCTCCAAATCGCTTAATAAACTCTTTATAATCATCATCTAGTTTTATTTGAAGTTCTTTCTCTGCTTTCGCAATCTCTTTAGGCGTGGCTGGTACTCCTTTTAGTTCAGGATGTTTTTCAAGAAAATATTTTATTCTTTTCATCAGCTCACCTTTCATTTTTCCTTAACTCCTTTTATTTACCCCCGACCCCTCATTACCAAAACGAACCCAATTTATGTCTTTTTATTATATGCTAAATTTCCCATCAACCGTATTTATAAAATCTATTACATCTTTTTCCGTAAAAGTAAATGGACTAAACATATTTCTTATGAACGACTCTTTTTCTTCACAACTGAACTTCTCCCATGCCACATATTGAGTATTTTCAACTGCTCTTTCTTTAAAAAAGTTATGGTTCTCAATCTTCCGCCATTCACTCCATGTATCTTTTCCTTTTTCTTCGATTTCGTATTCTGTTAACAGGTCTACAATTTTGTTGCAGATTTTTGCAATAATAGGACTACCCGCAACATCGAAATTATCTGGATCTTTATGAAACTTTGCCTCCATTAAAGCTTTATGCAAGTTTAAAATTTCATAATATCCCTCAACCTCTAGTTTTATTTCATTCATAGAAATGATTTCCCTCCTCTTTATTCACCTCCAATTCAAAGACACTACATTTTATTTTATGATAAATCAATTCCTCATTTATTATTTTTTCAATTTCCCGCCAGTCCCCACCTGCTAATCCTGAACCAATTTTAGGCATCTGTATAGATAATCTATTTATTAATGAAAATCTAGCAACTTTTTTTAAACATAAACGGAGTGCATCATAATCAATATAAGTTGTACTATCTTTGTAATTTTTCTTTACACCTTTTTGTGCAAGCATATTTGCAATAAAAATAGGTTTCTGTTGCCCCACACATACAAACTGGGCTTCTCCTAACCTAAATGTTTCTTTGTCCTTAGACCATTTTAAATATTCTTTCTTTGCAGAAGGGAATTGCTTTGATAGAGAAAGAACAAAACCTTTTCCCCATAATCCTAATAGGTTAACAACATGAATGATTAGAATATTTTCTTCTAAAGGAAGAGAAGCATCACCTTTTAGGTAGCTAATTTGAGATTTGTTAACATGAACCAAAAGTGCCTCCTTCCACTTACTTTCAAATTCTACTCTAGTAATAGGTACACTATCGCTTAAATCTAAACTATCGACATGTCCATCGTACAATAAAAATCCAATATTTTCGTTCCAATCGTTCAACGATGAGGAAATATACATATCGTTATTGATTATGTTAATCTGCCTTATTGCAATCCCATTCTCAAATTCTGTAAATAATTGTCCGTTACCTTTTACAAAATCAACATTATTACATTTGTAGTATAATAGGCTATCCTCAGGTTCTATATACTGTTTCACTGATATTCAGCCCCCTTTTTGAAATATGTAATCCGTTACAAAATCAATGATTAAATTTCCTATCCTAGATTCACGAACATTTAAACGTGAAACATCAATTTCCAGAAACATAACCATTCACCTCACTCCTGATGATTCGTTAGATTAAAGGGCGATATATATCTTTCCAGTAAGGAATCATCTCTTCTGAAAAAATATAAACAAAATCATTAGAAGATAGGTTACCTAAATTATCTAATGCAATTCCAAACTTGAAATATATTTTATAGTTTCTGTTTATAAAATACTCTTCATTTTTTAAATTATCCAGATTAGAACCGAATTTTGATAACAATTTATTATCTATAAAAACTTCCTCTTTACATTTTAAGGCTAGTTGAATTAACTGTCCTTTTTCATTATACATTGCTTGACTATTCGTCCTGTTTTCTGTAGTTATACCCTTTTTATTATTCTTGCTTATTTTTAAAGGAGTTCCCCATATTTTTTCAATTTCACTCGGTTGCATACCAAATTTCAATAATCCTACAGATTGATACGGAGTAATTTCATATTTTAAGTTTATTAGCTCATTTTCAATACTTCTGAATTGAAAACCTAATTTTATATCTTTCTCGTAAATATTTTTTTGGTTATCTGAATAAATTGTTAATTGGATTCCATCATCAGGAAAATCTAACCCATAAATCGACATGTTATACTGTGGAAATATATAACATCCATCAACAAAATACGGATTTTCTTTGAATAAGAATTGCTTTGATTCATTTATTAAATCAATTTTTTGTTTATTCAAGAAAATAATCTTTGGATTGTTCACAGAAATACTTACTAAAACATCATCTACAAAATGAAATATATATTCATCTTGATATAGAAAAAATTCTTTCCCATTTACTTTTTTCTTATCTAATTCACCTAGGATATTGTTTAAGTCTGAAGATGTTATAGATAGCTTTACTTCGTTTATCCCGATTTTGGGTAATATTTTTAACTCTCTTTTCATACCTTCTACCTCATCTACGATATTTTCTTGTTAATCTTTTTTGTTCTGCATTGGTTATATATCCATTGTCTCCTGCGTACTCCAACATTTCTCTTATTCCATCATTAAATTGAGAACCAAATTTTCTTTGTACGTCTCGTATGTCAATTTTCCATCGCTTTTCCGAATTTTCCACTATCAATCAATTCCCTTTGGTATGCTCTCCATTGTTTCCCTTTGGTATAACTTCCCCAACTAGCTGTGTCAAGATGATCGGGAGTAGGCATCCAAATTGCTGGTCCTTTCCCATGACTTACTGGAGAAACTGAGTTTGCAGGCAGATGATGTACCTGCCCCCTATGTTCGTTGCTTCGAGCATAGGGAGGGTTAAAACAAGCTATTGGCGACTGTATTCATTTTTATAATCACTATCAATACCAGAAAAGATTAAACGGCTTGAGCCCTTTAGAATTAAGACCCACGCCGTTTAACGTATTTTCATTATTTGAATATAAGTATTATTCTGTGTGAGTTGCCACTTCATAAAACTGAAAAACCTTGTTTCAAATTAGAAAGTAGAAACGAGCGAACATAACTTGATTGAAAGGGTTTTGAGATTTCTTAGTCAACCGATTTTTACTTTTTAAAGTACGCAAAAAACACTAGTTTCTAGTTTCACTTAATTGTGAACAGTAAACACACGAGATACGGCCATTTCACTACTAATGAAAAGCCATATGTAATGAAGACTATAAAAGCTCTTCATTACATAGGATTTCAATTTTACTAAAAATCTATGCAATTCTGTTTCTACATTTGAGATTTTATTATATAAACTTAATTAATATAAAATGTGGCCCATCAACTCTATTTTTTAAAGACCCGCATTTACCTATTCAAAATTGAAAAGGGGATTTTGTTGAAAGTCCTTTTTTAATTTTTTCAATTTCTTCAATGGCTTTTTGTTTCCAATGCTCTTTTAATCTAAAAGCTTCATCATAAAAATCTTTGTTATGAAGTTGAGAAATTAAATCTGCTAACTCAAACCACTCAAATATATTAATTGAAATATTCAACATGCTTTCTGGACTAAAATCTTCAAGATCATGATCATAAAAAAATACTGTTGGTGGTGATTTAACATCATCAAGATCAATTATCCAAAAATCACCTCTACCAGTTTCGGCGAATATCCAATGATTTTCTTTAAATTCACTAAAATCATGGTGATACTCTTTGTTATATTTTTTTGCTTTTTCATAAGATAAAAAAACATGATCTGTCTCAATTTTATTATCAGCAAGTTTCTCATATAAAAACAAACAATCCTTCCTCGTAAACTCACTAATCTTAGGAAATTTATTACGATGTTCTAAGCTTGCCATTATTTCGTCAAAAATTTTTTTCTTTATCATGAAATTCACTACTTTCTACATGGTGCATTTTTAATTGAAGTTGCACTTCTAGAATTTATATTAGATTTTTTAGCCATCCTATCTAGGGTATTTTCAAAATACTGTTTTAACTCCTGTTGCGAGGCGTTAGGGAATTTATTTGGAGTCTCATTGAGAATGTTTTTCCAAACTTTATTCCAATTCTTATCTATTTTACTACTGTTTGTATGGATACCTGGCTTCTTTGTATGTTGCTTTTTATTAAGATCGTAAAAATATTTAGGATCATTTACGTCAATACCTGCCATTTTCATAAACTTATCTTTATACTGTTCAGGGAAACCATGATGAATATCACCTGTTGCATTTTTTCCAGTATGAGATTTCCATAAATTTTGAAAAACGTACGTATAAGTTTTTGCTAATCCAAACACATCTATTTCAACATTTGGATCACTAACGTATCCATAAATCGTCGGATTATTCCCTGCAAGCCCAATAGGATCTTGTTGTAAATACATCCCTTCACTTGGAGAGTAGTATCGGAATCTGTTGTAATATAATCCTGTTTCATCATCTTCATACTGCCCTTGATATCTAAATGGGATAAAATCTTCTACATCTGTAAATTCTTTTACCCTACCGAATATATCAAACTCAGCTGACCAAACCTTATTACCTTCTTCATCATAGGCTTCTACAGGCGTTCCTAGATAGTCACTAATAATACTGTAATTACCTTCACTCGTGATTTTAGCTGAAGGGATGAACCCATCATTAAACACCCATGTGACTAGATTCTCTGGTATTTCAGATTTATTCTCTGAGGAATACTCAACTGGATTTTCAAATTTATCTGAATCATTCTGCAAGAAATACTCATGTAGGATAGTATTCCCATCCCAAACGAAACTTATTGTTTTCTCGTCAGAACACTTCTCTATTCGTCTACCTAGCGAGTCATACTTGAAAGTAACTTCTGCATTATCTGGTTTGATGACCTTCGACATCATGCCATTGCCATAGTATTCATACTTCCACGCATCACCATTCTTTTCGACTTTTTGAACCAGATTTCCTTCCTCATCATAAGAGAATATGGCCTCTCTTGTTTCAAGTAATCTGCTTCCGGTGCCATAGACACGATCTGTCTTTTCTTTCGTTTCATACAAATTTCCGACATCGTCGACACTGCGGTGTAAGAAGTCGAATTGACCGCCTTGATTGGACCACACGAGGTTACTGAATTCATCGTAACCATAGGTAACTTTTACACCTGTTAACTCGTTTACCATGCTTCGTAAGCGATGATTGGCGTCCCAATTATATACTCGTCTTCGTGCATCGCGGTTTTGACTACTTATTCGATGGTGTGTTGGTCTACCTGCTACATCATACTGCCATTTGCTGATGACATCCCCTGGTAAGATTCTCTCAATCTCTTGGCCGAGTTCATTGTACTGCATGGATGCTGTCCAATTTTCTTGCTCTAAACGAGAAGCCATGATTTGCGACACATTGCCCATTCCATTGCGAGCGACATCGATTTTTGCGCCAAAGCTACTTATAATCTGTGAACGGTTGCCTAATTCATCATAGCTACTCGCAATCCAATGATCGTTCTGCCACTCCTTGATCACTTGGCCAGATAGGTCTCGTTCCAGCTTTACAGTCACATGCTCATTTTCAGTTTCAATTAACGAACCATTTTGGCATAGCCAAACGTTTCCCAGGTGTCATCATAGTAGTCAGATCGAATGACATTCCCTAAATTATCATGTTCGTATGCTGTCCAACGGTCACCAGGACGTTGAACTCTCTGAACTAATCCAGTCAGACTTTGCTCATACTTTTCAAAATATCAACTTTACGGCATGAATCCCCAACACCGTAAGTGAAATATATATTTTCGAAGTCGGTAGGACTATAATTTTTTTGACGACCAATTATTCTTCAGTTACCTTCAATTTTTCTATCAAATAAATAATAACAATTTCAAAAAAACGAATCCCTTTTGATTGGAATTCGTTCTTTCGTGCTTTCATTATTTTTTCGGCTGATTGTAAAGCTTCGCTTACCTCTTTTTTCGAGTCATCGTCACGCTATCGAAGAAGTACATGAACATTATCATACTTCAAACAGGAGTACTCAAATAATCGCATTACGCTTAAGCTACTCTCGTAGCCCTATTCCATAAATATGTTTCAGAACTATAATCTATTACCTAATCCTTGCCTGAATATGCTTGCAAAATTCCAAGAATGAAGGTGCTACAACTATTGCATCATCAGGGTCGTAACTTTCTTCATAATCCATGTATTTAATTTCTCCTGTTTGAATATCAATCCAAAAATCATTATCCGCATGATTATCAGCAAAAGGTATATGAAAAAGAACAAAGTTCTCGAAATCCTCAGAATAATCTATCCTTCTATCTTTTGCTCTTTCAATAGATGTTGTGTAACAAGAATCATCCTTATCTTCTAATAATGGAATATGAAAAAAACTTCCAATTTCTATCGAGTAATAATCCTTGTTTGATATTTCATAAAAATTATCAGGGTAAATATATGCCCCTTTAGTAAACACCCCCCCATTATTAGCAAGGTAAAACTCTATAAAATCTTTTTTCCCTGGAAACTCATCAGATACCATTTCATTTATTTCGGAAAGGGATACATCCTTCCAAGAATTCTCAAATAAAATATCGTTATATAGAAATTTATTAGTGTTACCTTTAGAATTGTTATTCATTTAAGTGACACATCCTCCTTTTACTTTAGTTCTTCTTTTATTTGCTTCCGCAACCGCTTCAGGTGAACCATATTTAAAACCTGTATCTTTTTTAAAGTCATCAGCCCCGCCTATATGTGGGTGTTTATGATAGTCTTCGTGTACAAATTGCATTCTCATTGTATTTGTCTTAGAGTCGTAATCTATATGATGGGATCGATATTTTTTGCCTGGATCATTTATTCCAGCTTCTTTTGCAAGTGCGGCTCTATCATTAAAATATGATCCTGTTGCCTCTACAGTAAAGATACCGTGTGGATTACTTGAGCTGATGGTTTTAGGGTGTATTACTCCTCCACCAGTAGAAAGGAAAATGATTGGTTGCCTTACTATTAATCCAAATGGATCTATCATTGCATTTGAATCTCTAACATAACCATACAAAGTCGGATTATTCCCTACAAGTCCAATCGGGTCTACTTGAGTATAATTCCCTTGTTCCGGATCGTAGTATCTGAATCGATTATAATACAATCCTATTTCTACATCTTCATATTGTCCTTGATAACGGAATGGAATAAAGTCTTTCTCACCTGTAAATTCATTCACTCTACCGTAGATATCAAGTTCAGCAGACCAAACTGAATTACCTTCTTCATCATAGGCTTCTACAGGCGTTCCAAGATAGTCACTAATAATACTGTAGTTACCTTCACTCGTGATTTTAGCAGAAGGTACGAACCCATCATTAAACACCCATGTGACTAGACTATCATTTTCTAATTTAACTGAATATTCCTCTGACAAATACTCATGTAGGATAGTATTCCCATCCCAAACGAAACTTGTTGTCTTTTCTTCAGAACACTTCTCTATTCGTCTACCTAGCGAGTCATACTT